>JBAYBO010000019.1:0-19207 GCA_041669225.1 Bacilli bacterium
AATCCACTAGATATTAAGTTATCGACTGAAAGTTAGTTCGATATCTTAATGTTGAGAAAAAATATTTTATAACCATGTCAAAATTAATATACGGGAGAAATCCAGTATTGAGTTCCCTCGGCGAAAATCGCGTTGAGAAGGTTTTTATTGATGTTCGTTTTAGCGATCAGGAAATAATCAAAAAACTCAGCGCGAAACGAATTTTGATTGAAAAGGTTTCGACAGTTAAACTCGATGAACTTTCCAATCAGGGTCTCCATCAGGGCATCGTTGCCTCAGTTCTTGATTTTCGCTACTATTCGCTCGAAGAAATTTTAGGTGCTTCAAAAGGAAAGAAATTCCCATTATTGATTATTCTGGATTCACTTAAGGATCCACACAATCTTGGGGCAGTCTTGCGAACATGTGATGCTTTTGGCGTTGATGGCGTTATTATCAAAAAGCATGGACAAGTACCTCTTAATGCAACGGTAGCAAAGGTTTCGACAGGGGCAATTGATTATGTCAAAGTATGCGAAGCCACGAACCTTAGTATTGTTATTCAAAAACTAAAAGATAATGGTTTCTGGATTGTGGCAAGTGATAGTCAGGCCCAAATGTCATATGAGCAAATCGATGCTCAAAGACCCTTGGCTCTCATTCTCGGAAGCGAGGGCGAAGGCGTTAGTGGTCTCTTAGTAAAAAGAAGTGACTACATCATTAAAATTCCGATGTTAGGTCACGTCAATTCATTGAATGTTTCGGTCGCCGCCGGAATTCTAATCGCTAGTATTATCGCAAAGCGATAGTTCTCTTGTAAGGAGGATAAATGACACATTCACAAGTTTGCGACGAACAACTAATTTTGTGCTATCGGCAAAATTCAAAAGAAGCCTACGACATATTACTAAACCGCAAACATAACTCTTCTTTGCCGCTACTTAAAAAATATGCTACCCAATGTAAACCATTCGGGGTTGAAATGAGTGACATATATGCGATTTTTCTTGAATCATTTCATAAGGCAATCTTGCGTTTTGTTTTCGAAAAGATAATGTTTCAAACCTACTTTTTGAAAGTACTAAACCGTGATCTTGCGAATTTTGCTCGCACGATTTCTAATCCGAATAGTGCTCGCAACAATTGTTTTAGCCTCGACGCTACGGTGGGACACGACACATCACTAACTTTTCATGATGTCTTGAGCGATGCGTCGCAAAAAATTGATGCTCGAAGTTATGTCAAAGTCAATGCTGCCTATAATTTAATAAATGGCGAGCCCAAGAATAATCGCGAAGAAACTGTAAAACGCATAATAATTTTGAAAGCGGCCGGATATTCAGTAATTGAAATCGCTAACCTTACAAATCTTAAGCCCGCTTCGATTCGACGCCGAATAAATGGTTTTTATGACGATGAGCTTGCTGACAAGCTTAAAAAATGTCTCATGTGAGCGCGTCCGCATTCATTTATTGACAGACCTTGTTTGCAATGCTATATTTTGTAGGCAAGGTAAGGATAGGATAATAAAAATGATGCGTCAAAAAATTATTTTAATCTGCTCGATTTGTTTGAATCGTAACTACACGGCAACAAAGCGGAAAGATGCCACGACAGGCCGGATCGAAATGAAAAAGTTTTGTCCGCATTGTAATGCCCACACCTTACATAAAGAAAGTAAATAGGAGGCTAGTTTATGGGAGTTAAAAAATATACGGCCGAAGTAATCAAAGAAGGAAAACGCGTCCGTTGGCCAAAGCGCGAAGAATTATTACCGACGATTATCGTCGTTGTGGTAATTGCTGCCTTTGCTGCGATTTTTCTAAGTCTTGAAGATTGGGCTGCCGGTTCGCTTCTACAAACCTTAAAAGACGCTTTCGCGGAATGGAGTAAATAACTATGGGACCAGAATTAGGAAAAAAGCAGTGGTATATTGTAACTGCTTATTCGGGACACGAAAATAAAGTTGCAGAAAATCTCAAAACGAGAATCACACGTATGAATCTCGGCGACTATATTTTTAAAGTGCTCGTTGCTGAACAGGAAGTAAATGTTTTAAAAGATGGTCTACCGACTGGAAAAACGAAAATGAAGAATTTATATCCTGGATATATTTTTGTCGAGATGGTTATGACTGACGAATCATGGTTTATGGTTCGTAACACTCCTGGCGTTACCGGCATTGCTGGTTCATCGGGCGGTGGCCAAAAGCCCACGCCTGTCACCCGCGAAGAGATTGAGCCCGTCTTGAAAAGAATGGGTATCATTGACGAATCGATGTATGAACGTTACAACGTAGGTGATCTCGTTAAAGTCATTCACGGACCGCTTGAAGGAACTGAAGGTCACATTTTATCTATTGATAAGGATACCGGCGCTTGTCGCGTCGAAACCGTCTTCTTTGGACGACCGACCCCTGTCGATGTCGAATTCAGCGAAATCGAAAAAATATAATGAAAGTCCCCGAAAGGGGATTTTTTGTTAGCATATCGCTTGTTTGTAATACTTCTTTGTAATAACTTAATGTTGCGTGCTTAAGCACGATTTTTAGGGGAATTATATATGAAAAAAATTGTATATACTGTCGAAGGACTTGACTGCGGTAACTGCGCAGCTAAAATTGAACGACATTTAAATAAGGATAACTCCATTGCTCATGCGAGCTTAGATTTTGCCAGCGCTCGACTTTATGTCACATATAAAGAGCAGACATATAATCTACAGGAAATTTCAGCAAAAATAAAAGAAGTTAATGACGACAATCTAAAGATTGACTACCCTGAAAAACTAAGTGGGGAGAAGAAGAAAGTGATGAGTAAAAAGATACTTTCGATCATTTTTCGTCTTGGCATTTCAACTATTTTACTGCTTACTGCGACCTTCTTTATCCCTCACGATTTGCTTTGGCTGCAAGTCTTAATATATTCCATTTCATTAATCGTAATTATCTATGATATTACTTGGAAATCGATTGCCAAAATTATTCGTTTACGTAATCCCTTGGACGAAAACCTTCTTTTAACAATTTCGGCGGTTGGCGCTTTCCTCATGGGCCTTCCGATATTGGGTTCTCATGGGGAATATATCGAAGGGATTATGATTATCGGCTTTTATCAGATTGGTCAGATTTTTGAGGAAATCGCTATATTAAAATCCCGCCAAGCGATTACAAACGCCGTTGATTTACGAGGCGATACCGCCAACTTATTAAATGATGATGAAGTCAAAGTTGTTCATCCCAATGAGTTAAAAATTGGCGATAAAATCGTTGTTAAAGTCGGAGAGATTATCCCTGTTGATGGTCTTGTTACTAATGGTGAAGGGACACTTGATACGTCAAGTCTGACAGGGGAATTTATTCCAGTCAATATAATTGAAGGCGAAAAAGTATTAAGCGGAAGTATCTTAAAAACCGGTTCTTTGACATTGCTCGTTGAACGGCAATATGAAGATAGCGCAATTGCAAAAATTCTTGAATTAGTAACTAGTAGTGGCGAAAGAAAATCGAGTGCCGAGAAGTTTATTACCAAGTTTGCCCGCTTTTATACGCCCATCGTAATGATGCTCGCCATTCTTGTGGCGCTTGTTCCGCTTGTTATTCCGGGTCAGGATTTTAAAGACTGGATATATAACGCTTTGTCGGTTTTAGTTGTTTCGTGTCCATGTGCTATCGTTATCTCGGTTCCGCTTGCCTTCTTTTCAGGCATCGGATTAGCCAGTAAAAAAGGCATCATTATTAAGGGTTCAAATTATCTTGATGAACTAAGTAAATTGGGCTTTATTTTAACTGATAAAACCGGCACTCTTACGTATGGATATTTTGAAGTTAAGAAAGCCATTCCGGTCGGGCTAAGTGAAGAGTCTTTTTGGGACTATCTAATGGCTGTCGAAAGTCAATCGAATCATCCAATCGCCAAAGCTATTCTGCATAGCCATAGGCGGCAAAAAACGCATAAATTGCAGGAAAATTATCGTGAATTACCGGGTTTTGGTGTAGAAACAACTTACCAAAATCACCGTATATTAGCGGGCAGGCCATCATTTCTTAATGAGGCTAAAATTGACGTACCGGAAGTAGATGAAGTTGGCACTGTTATCTACCTAGCAGTTGATGGTAAATACGCCGGATACGTCGTCTTAAATGACACCGCTAAAGTCGATTCGAAATCGATGGTTGAAAGCTTGAGAAAAATGGGCATCAAAACCATTCTTCTTTCCGGTGATAAAAAAGATAACGCCGCTTTGATTGCCAATGAATTATCGATCGACGAACATTATGGCGCGCTCACTCCTGAAGACAAGTTGACCATTCTTGAATCGTATCTTGAAAAAGAAAACAAGGGCGTGGGATTTGTTGGCGACGGGGTCAATGATGCGCCTGCGATTATACGTAGTGACGTCGGTTTCGCCATGTCGGGTATCGGCAGCGACATCGCCGTGCAAAATGCCGAAGTTATAATCGTCAACGACAATCCGATGAAAGTCGTTGATGCTATTCGCATTTCGAAAATGACAAGAGCGGTGGCGATTTTCAATATCGTTTTTTCACTTGTTGTCAAGTTCTCGATAATGGTGCTGATTATTGCTGGGCTACTTGGCGAAATGCAAATGACAATTGCCATGCTGGCCGATACCGGTCTAACTGTTTTGATGATTATCAATTCTCTCCTTCTTCTGTATCGGAAGATATAATTTCTTGAGATTTTTTAATATTTAAAAATATTATATATTTTTTATTACGACGAACTGTGACGATTCGTCCATTTTTGCTTGGACGCGTCAAAAATTCCTTGTATGTGTGCGTGGTATTTGGTAAAATACTTCAGCGTGTGCTCTTGAGTGTAGACACAATGAGCGCTCGCAGTCTTGTGTGGAAGGATGCACGATTCATCCCTCGACCACAACACGGACAACAAATTCAACACAAAGGAGGAATGTCACGTGAGTAAAAGAATCGCCAAAGTCGTGAAGATGGAATTACCTGGCGGCGAAGCCAAACCTGGACCAAAACTCGCTTCAGCCGGAGTCATCATGCCGAAGTTCTGTACGGACTTCAATGCTAAGACCGCCGACCGTCGCGGTGAAACCGTTCCGGTTATCATCACAGCCTATGAAGACAAATCGCATGATTTCGTCATCAAAACAGCGCCTGTCGCCGAACTTCTAAAGAAGGCCGCCGGCATCGCCAAAGGTTCCGCAAACCAGAAAACTACTAAGGTTGGACACATTAGTAAAGCCAAATTGCGGGAAATCGCCGAATACAAAATGCCTGATCTCAATTGCAATGATATGGATGCCGCTCTCAAGGTTATTGAGGGCTCAGCTCGTAACATGGGCATCACGATCGACGATGATTAGTGGGAGGGTTAAAACCCGTATGTACCACCTAGGAGGAAAAAAATGAAAGTAGGTAAAAAATACAAGGTCGTCGCAGAACTTGTCGATGCCACTAAACTCTACACCATCGAAGAAGCTGCTGAACTTGTCAAAAAAACTTCAACCGTGAAGTTTGACGCTACCATCGATGCTTCTTTCCGGCTTAATGTTAATCCCAAACAAGCGGATCAACAAATTAGAGGTACGATTAATCTGCCTCACGGTAACGGCAAGACCAAACGGATACTAGCCGTCACTAATAAAGTCGAAGACGCGAAAGCGGCCGGTGCGGATTTCGCCGGGGGCAAAGAAATGCTCGAAAAAATTCAAAAAGAAAACTGGTTTGATTTTGATGTCATCGTCGCCACACCTGATATGATGGGCGAACTTGGCAAAATGGGTCGTTTACTCGGACCGAAAGGTTTGATGCCAAACCCCAAAACCGGCACTGTCGCCGTTGATATCGCCAAGGCTGTTCAAGATATCAAACGCGGCAAAGTCGAATATCGTGTCGATAAAGACGGTAATGTCCACGTCTCCATCGCTCGCGTGAGCTTCGATACCAACAAGATTGTTGATAATTTAACCGCTCTATGCGATTTGATTGTCAAGGTCCGTCCATCAAGCGTGAAAGGCGCGTACATTAAAAACGCTGTCATTCATACGACTATGGGACCATCGATTAAGATTACATTCGCTGGTCGCTAGTCACAATTTAGGAAGCACAATATACCATAGACAGCAACGGCCAAGGGGCTTAATCAGGTTGCCGAGGTAGATAAATATACCCAAATATGGGTCATCACTCAAAGTATATTGGAGCCTCATAGTCGAAAAACTAATAAAGGAGGTGAAGAACAAGATGAATAACGAAGTCTTAAAAGCCAAAGAAGCAGTTGTTAACGAACTTAAAGACAAACTGTCTAATTCGCAAACGCTAGTCGTCTTTGAATACCGTGGCATGAACGTTCAAGAAATCACGGCTCTCCGTCGCGCTTTGCGCGCTGAAGGCACGGAAATTGGCGTTTATAAAAACACGATGCTCGAAAGAGCGGCCGAAAGCCTTGGTCACAAAGATTTATTTCCACACCTAGTTGGTCCGAATGCATTTGCATTCTCAAGCGATGTTATCGCTGGGCCTAAAATTCTTGCTAAATTTGCTAAGCGCAATGAAAAGCTAGTAATTAAGGGTGGAATCGTCGAAGGCCGAGTCGTTGACGCCAAACAAATGATCGCTCTGGCTGCATTGCCGGGACGCGATGGTTTAATCTCTATGTTCTTATCGGTGCTCCAAGCACCAGTCCGCCAATTTGCGTGTGCCGTTCAAGGCATCGCGGACAAAGCCAATTAACGCCACTATAGGAGGAAAATCAAATGGCTAAATTAACCAAAGAGGAAATTATTGCCTCATTAAAAGAAATGACCGTTCTTGAACTCAATGAACTCGTCAAAGCAGTTGAAGAAGAATTCGGTGTTACTGCTGCTGCTCCTGTTGCTCTTGCCGCTGCACCAGCCGAAGAAGAAGAAGAAAAGAAAGGGCCAACCGATGTCAATCTTGTTCTCAAGGCTATCGGAATGTCCAAAGTTGCCGTTATCAAGGCTGTCCAGGCTATTACTGGCTTAGGACTTATGGATGCCAAAAAATTAGTTGATGGCGCTCCAGTTAATATTAAAGAACACATCTCGCCAGTTGAAGCCGAAGAGCACAAGAAAGCTCTCGTCGCTGCCGGCGCCGAAGTCGAAATCAAATAACGATTCGATTACACATCCGCTTACATTAGGCGGATTTTCGGCTTTTTAGAGCTCAAGAAGCCAAGCGCAATATAGTAGAAGCGGGAGCAAAATTATCGCTCCCGCCTCTAAAAAGCGCACTCTATCCGATCCGAGTCACAGCCTTCGAAGTGACATATAAACGAAGGATTAAATGATTCAATTGTGATTTCCCAAACGAAAGAATGGTTAGGCGAAGTCGGCAAATTGATGGCGGTTTGCCTCCGTGGGGTAACAGGCATTAAGTCAGTTGCAAGGCAAACAAAATAAGAAAAGGAGCCATTACATGAGTAATATTGAAAAAAAGCACAAAATGCTTCCGAATAATCGTATTGATTATTCAAAAATTTCGGGAACGCTACCGCTTCCATATCTCGCTGAGATTCAAACCGAATCATTCACTTGGTTTAAGGAAGAAGGTCTCCATGAAGTTTTAAAGGAAGTCTTCCCTATTGAAAACTATAACAACGACGCTCGCATTCGCTATAAGGAATGCCGTCTTGAAAAACCTGATTATACATATCTTGACTGTAAAGAACGCGATTTAACTTATAGTTCCGCTCTTCGCGTGAAGTTACAGCTCGAACTTGTTAAAACTGGCGAAATTAAAGAGGCCGAAGTTTTTATGGGCGATTTACCCTTGATGACCGATAGCGGCACGTTCGTTGTTAACGGCGCCGAAAGAGTTATCGTCTCACAACTCGTTCGTTCACCGGGTGCTTACTTAAGTAAAAACCTCGAAAAGACCGGTAAATACACTTACAACGCGGATTTAATTCCGACGCGCGGTACATGGCTCGAATTTGAAGCCGATCAAAAAGATTTGATTTGGGTTCGCATTGACCGTCAGCGCAAAATGAGCGCGACCGTCTTGCTTAAAGCCTTAGGTTTTGAAGACCCTAAGGACTTAATTAGTCTCTTTGGGGACCGCCAATTACTTCATAATACCATCGAGAAAGATAAAGACATTAAAACCTCTCGCGATGCATTAGTGGAAATTTTTAGAAAATTGAAACCTGGCGAACCAATTACTAACGAAGGCGTCAAAAACTTCATCATTCAAAAGTTTTTCGACATTAAACGTTATGATCTCGGACGGGCCGGTCGTTTTAAATATCGCAACAAACTTGGGATTTATAACCGTTTAGGCGGTCGCATTTTGGCCCAAGACCTCATCTCACATGATAAGAAAGTCATTTTTAAAAAAGATTATTGTCTCACCAAAGAAGATGTTGATTATCTACGCGACATTGAATTCTTTGAAAAAGGCGCACACCAAAAGACTTTAAAAATTAACAAAGATCTCGATACGCACGGCATCGTCAATGTTGTCAGCGTTTATATTGGCGACAAGAAGAGTGTTAAGGCAAATATTATCGGTACCGATTTGAATCAAACTATTTCTCGCGTAACGGTTTCTGATATCGTCGCCACCTTCTCATATTTTATGAATGTGATTGATGGTTTTGGCGACACTGATGACATCGATCACCTTGGTAATCGCCGCATTCGCTGTGTTGGCGAATTAATTCAAACCCAATTTCGGATTGGCTTAACTAAAATGGCTAAGACGGTCCAACAAAAAATGTCGATTTCCGAAATGGAAAGCGTCAGCGTCCAATCTCTAATTAATATTCGTCCGTTAACTTCAAGCATTCGCGAGTTTTTTGCGAGTTCGCAGCTTTCGCAGTTTATGGATCAAACCAACCCGTTAGCTGAACTTGCTAATAAACGTCGTTTATCAGCGCTTGGACCTGGTGGCTTAACGCGTGATCGTGCGAGCATGGACGTTCGTGATGTTCACCATACGCATTATGGTCGCATATGTCCAATTGAAACACCTGAAGGTCAAAATATCGGTCTGATTAATAACCTGGCGACTTATGCCAAGATTAACAAATATGGTTTTATTGAAACTCCTTATCGTCGCGTGGATAAAAAAGTCCATCGCGTTTTGGAAGATTCTGAATATTTATCGGCTGATATGGAAAGAACTCACATCATCGCCCAAGCTAACGTTCGCTTAGACGAAGATGGTATCATTCTTGACGACTTTGTTGTGGCCCGCCACGATGGAAGAAATATCATGGCTCGCAAGGAAGATGTCGATTATATCGACGTCAGTCCAAAACAAATCGTCTCCATCGCTTCAGCCTGTATTCCATTCTTGGAAAATGATGACACTACGCGTGCTCTCATGGGCGCAAACATGCAGCGGCAAGCGCTACCTTTAATTAAACCGACCGCACCGCTTGTCGGTACTGGTATGGAACATATCGTCGCTCGCGATTCTGGTTTAGCTGTTATTTCATCCGGTGAGGGTGTCGTCACTTATGTCGACAGCCGCAGAATCGTCGTTAAAGACAGCAAAAAGAAAAGTAAAACATATCAACTTCAAAAATTCGCTCGTTCCAACCAAGGCACCTGTGTCAATCAAGTGTCCGTTGTAAAAGTCGGGCAAGAAGTTAAACTAGGCGACATTCTCGCTGACGGACCAGCCATGCATAATGGTGACTTGGCTCTTGGCCAAAACGTCACAATCGCTTTCATGACGTGGAACGGCTACAACTACGAAGATGCCGTCATCATGTCCGAAAGACTAGTTAAAGACGATTCTTATACTTCAATTCATATTGAAAAATATGAATGTGAAAGTCGTGAAACTAAACTAGGTGCTGAAGAAATTACGCGCGATGTACCAAATATCAGCGAAGAAGCAAAATCATTCCTCGATGAACGTGGTATCGTCGTTCCTGGCGCCGAAGTTAAAGAAGGCGACATTCTCGTTGGCAAAATTACCCCTAAAGGTGTGACTGAACCTACTCCTGAAGAGAAGCTTTTAATGGCTATCTTCTCGGAAAAGACCAAAGAAGGAAAAGATACTTCGCTTCGTGTTTCTCACGGTGGTGCCGGTATCGTGCTAGATGTTAAAATCTTCTCCCGTAAAAATGGCGACGAACTACCTCCCGGAGTTAATGAAGTAATTCGCGTTTATATCGTCCAAAGACGTAAAATCTCCGAAGGAGATAAGATGTCAGGACGTCATGGTAATAAAGGCGTTATCTCACGCATTTTGCCAGTTGAAGACATGCCGTTTCTTCCCGATGGTACGCCGGTGGACATCATGCTTAACCCGCTCGGTGTTCCTTCCCGTATGAATATCGGACAAATTTTAGAAATTCACTTAGGATTGGCCTGTCAAAAACTTGGCTTAAAATTAGCAACTCCTGTTTTTGATGGCATCACCAATGATGAAATCTTTGATTTGATGAAGCAAGCCGAAATCGCTCCTGACGGAAAGACGATTCTTTATGATGGCCGCACCGGTGAGCGCTTCGATGAACGCATTTCCGTTGGTGTCATGTATATGATTAAGCTCGTCCACATGGTCGATGATAAATTACATGCCCGTTCAACCGGACCTTGTTCGCTCGTCACGCAGCAGCCACTTGGCGGTAAAGCGCAAAATGGTGGGCAGAGATTCGGCGAAATGGAAGTTTGGGCTCTTGAAGCTTATGGCGCCGCCCACACACTCCAAGAATTATTAACGATTAAATCTGATGATCGCGTCGGTCGTAACAAGACTTATGAAGCGATTATTAAAGGATATCCGATTCCGCGTCCCGGAATCCCCGAAGCCTTCAAAGTTCTCACCAAAGAACTGCAAGCACTTGGTATGGATGTCAAGCTGCTCGATAACGATGGCAACAAAATTGATATGGATGCTCTTGCAAAAGAAATCCAAATCGAAGAAAGAAAGTTTAACTCGACGATTCGCACATTGGCCCGAGATGGTGTCGCTGATACCCTCCCTGTCGAAAGCGATGACTACAGCGAGTTAATTAACTAAGGAGGTAGAACAAATGTTTGATGTAACTAAATTAGCCGCTCTTCAAGTCGGCCTTGCCTCCCCCGAGACAATTCGCTCATGGTCTCATGGCGAAGTCTTGAAACCAGAAACAATTAACTATCGGAGCCAAAAACCGGAAGCTCAAGGCCTTTTCTGCGAAAAGATTTTTGGTCCGAGCAAAGATTTCGAATGTCATTGTGGCAAATATAAGAAAAAACGTTTTCAAGGCATCACCTGCGAAAAGTGTGGTGTTGAAGTAATTTCTAAAGAAGTTCGCCGCGAGAGAATGGGTCATATCGAGCTAGCCTCACCTTGTACCCATATTTGGTATCTCAAGGGCATTCCCAGCCGAATCGGTTTAATTCTTGATATTCCACCTAAACAACTCGAAGAAATTAACTATTTTGTCGCCCATGTCTGTTTAGACGCCGGCACAAGTAAAGTTTTAAACTACCGTCAATTCCTTGATGAAAGAACAGCCCGTCAAGAATTCGTGGCCGTCATTCGTGAGTTTCAGCCAAACTTAGATTCTGAGAGTGCTGATTACTTAAAAAGTGTAGATTTAATCGAAAGAATGCAAAACCCAGCCGAAACATTTGATTTCTTCACAGTTTCTGATTTTATTTCTAAATACACTAATGCTGAATTCGGCGAAGGCGCAGCCGCAATCAAACGTCTTCTAAAAGAAGTACATCTTAATAAAGAATTTGAAGACATCAACGCCAAGCTTAAAGATTGCAGCGCTCAAAGCCGGATAAAATTATCCAAGAGACTAGAAGTTATCGAAGCCTTCCGCAATTCCGACAATCGTCCGGAATGGATGGTCCTTGATGTCCTTCCGGTTATCCCCCCGGATTTACGCCCGATGCTTCAACTCGACGGTGGACGCTTTGCGGCCTCCGATCTTAATGATTTGTATCGCCGCGTAATTACCCGTAATACTCGTTTAAAGAAGCTTATTGATCTTAATTCGCCTTACGTCATTTTAATGAACGAAAAGCGTATGCTTCAAGAAGCGGTGGATGCTTTAATTGATAACGGCCGTAGAAATAAACCGGTCGTTGGTTCTGGTAACCGTCCACTTAAATCACTGTCAAGTTCCTTAAAAGGAAAACAAGGCCGCTTCCGTCAAAATTTACTCGGTAAGCGCGTTGACTATTCCGGCCGTTCGGTTATTGCCGTCGGACCTGATTTGAAAATGTATCAATGTGGACTTCCCCGTGAGATGGCTGTTCAACTGTTAAGACCGTTTATCGCTTCAGTTTTGATGAAGGAAAAACACGTCAGCAGTCTCGTCCAAGCTCGTAAGTATATCGATCGTTATGATCCAATCGTTTTAGACGTAATTGAACGAATTATTGGTGATCACCCGGTTTTATTAAACCGCGCTCCAACACTGCACCGTCTCGGCATTCAGGCTTTTCAACCGAAACTTGTCGACGGTCGCGCGATTCGTCTCCATCCATTAGTTTGTACTGGTTTTAATGCAGACTTTGATGGCGACCAAATGGCCGTCCACGTTCCGTTAAGCAAATCGGCGCAACACGAAGCCCTTGAATTAATGCTTGCCAGCAACAACATTCTCGGTCCGAAAGATGGCCGTCCAATCGTTACTCCTTCACAAGACATGGTTCTTGGTAACTACTATTTGACGCTGGAAGAAACCAAAGAACAATTAGGGGCGCGCAGTAAACGCCGCCTTGATAAAGGCGATATCGAAGAATATGAGCGCTTTGCCACTTATGCCAACTCTGAAGCTAAAGTATTCAGAAACATCGATGAAGCCATTCTTGCTTATGAAACCCATCAAGCTCATTTACACAACCGCGTTGCTATTCGCGCTAGTGCTTTAGCCAAGAGCGGATTCACCAAAGAGATGAACGATTCATATCTCATCACGACAGTTGGCAAAATAATTTTTAACCTCATTTTCCCAGCTGATTTCCCATATTTAAACAATGCTACCGCCGAAAACTTAAAAGGTGACTTGCAACAATTCTTTGTTCCAAAAGGAACCGATATTGTCGATTACATTCATCGCCAACCACTAGTTCCTCCTTTTACGAAGAAGCATTTAGGCAATATTATCAACGAAATCTTTAGCCGTTATGGCACCTCAAAAACGTCCGCCGTTCTTGATAAGATGAAAGACATTGGTTTCAAGTACGCGACGATTGCTGGCGTGACTATTTCCATCAGCGACATAAATGTCCTTGGTAGTAAGGATAAAATCCTTGGCGGTGGTGAAGATAAAGTTGAACAAATTAACGAAATGTTCGAACATGGTCTATTGACCGAAAACGAACGTCATAAACACGTCGTCGATGTGTGGACTGATGTCCGTGACCACGTCCAGAAAGACTTGGCGAATCAGTTTGAAAAAGATTCTCGCAACCCGATTTTCATGATGATGGATAGCGGTGCCCGCGGTAATATTTCTAACTTCACTCAGCTTGCTGGTATGCGTGGTTTGATGTCTAACCCAAAAGGCGACACGATTGAACTGCCGATTAAATCATGTTTCCGTGAAGGCTTAACTGTTTCCGAATTCTTTATCGCCACCCATGGTGCCCGTAAGGGCGGAGCCGATACAGCCCTTAAAACAGCTGACTCAGGTTACCTAACCCGTCGTTTAGTCGACGTCAGCCAGGACGTGATTGTCCGCGAGGATGATTGTCATACCGATCACGGTCATGTTGTCTCGGAAATCGTTGATTCCAGTCGCAGCACCATTATTGTTCCACTTTATGACCGACTTGTCGGTCGCTATACGGTTTACAATGTTGTTTCACCAATTACAGGTGAAGTTATTGTGCCTGAAAATACGATGATTGAAGAAGAAACGGCCAAACTAATAATTGATGCCGGTATTAAAGAAGTTGAAATCCGTTCGCTCTTTGGCTGTCAAACTCGTGATGGCGTGTGCCGTCATTGTTATGGACGCAACTTAGCGACCGGCAAAGAAGTAACAATTGGCGAAGCTGTTGGCATTATGGCCGCTCAGTCAATTGGTGAACCAGGTACACAGCTGACGATGAGAACTTTCCATACAGGCGGTGTTGCCGGTACGGATATCACTCAAGGTTTACCCCGTGTGCAAGAATTAGTCGAAGCCCGCGTCCCTAAAGGTGAAGCGATGATTTCGGAAATTACCGGAGTAGTCAGCCATATTGAAGAATCCGGCGGTCGTTATACGGTCGTTGTCAAAAACAATCTTGAAGAAAGAGAATACCTATCGAACTATGGAGCCCGCCTCCGTGTTAAAAAAGGCGATAAAATCTATAATGGTGGTAAACTCACCGAAGGTGCTATCTCACCGAAGAAACTTCTTGAAGTTAGCGACATCGCTGCCGTTCAACGCTACATTCTTAAAGAAATTCAAAAAGTTTACCGTGCTCAAGGTATCGGAATTTCCGATAAACATATTGAAGTAATTATTCGCCAAATGTTGCGCAAAGTCGCCGTTATTGAAGGCGGAGATACGAACATGCTTCCCGGCACGCTTTCCGACCTTGATGAATTCACGGAGAAGAATGAAGAAGCCCTTCTCGCTGGTCGTCACCCAGCTTTGGCAAGACCAGTTATTCTTGGTATTACCAAAGCCTCCTTACAAACCAAATCATTCCTCTCGGCCGCTTCCTTTCAGGAAACGACTAGAGTGCTGACCGATGCGGCGATTAAGGCCAAGATTGATGTTCTTCATGGTCTCAAAGAAAACGTCATCACTGGAAAACTAATTCCGGCAGGACGTGGATTACATACTGACGAAGAAGAGGAAGCGTTAGTTAAAAGTTTCTCTGTTCATGAAAAAATGAAGGAAGTCAAACAGCAATATATTGAGATTCACGATCGTCCAGACGATCTCGAATAGCAAATGATTAGGCGGTTTATACCGCCTTTTCTTTTTATAAAAAAAATGAAAAATCATGTAAATAAATTGACAACCACAACTCGTTTGTTATAATTACTACACTTATATTAGATTTATCTAAGTTGATTAAACATTTATTTTAGTTGCTTAGAGGAATATGAAGAAAAGGAGTGCTTATTATGAAAATAAACAAATTAATGGCAATGAGTCTGCTTTCGGTTATCGTCTTAGCGAGTTGCGGTCCGGAAGTCATCGTCGAGAATTTTTATCGCTTCAGCGAAAAACCAGCGGTCGCTACTTTGCGCCAAGCTCGTAAAGGAACTTACAAAAGCGATATGCCGACGATTGGAGATTCACGTGTTTTGGTTCTTCCAATTGAATTTTCCGATTACCCAGCCTCAGGACTTTTGCGTGGAACCGATGGTGCCCATGAAGATATCGAAAAGGCTTATTTTGGTGAATCTGAAGACACACAGTGGGAGTCACTCAAGAGTTATTACTACAAGTCTAGTTATGGGAAAGTGAATATTTCCGGACGCGTTTTACCGTGGTTTAGGCCGACGGATCCGAATAATCCGGAAAAATGGTTTTCAACCGAAGAAATTATCGACAATTACGGTACCTCGCAAGGCGACACTGGTATTTCCCGCCTTATTATGGGCTGGGCATACACATATTACTGGATGGGTGCTTATAGCCAAATTAATAATGATGAAGGCATTCCATATGCTAGCGCTAGTGAGTTTATGAAAGACTTTGACGGTGATGGCGATGGTTTCATTGATGTTATTCAAATGGTTTATTCAGCCCCAATTCAACATTTAAACAGTGATTTATTCTGGGCTTTCAGGTCGGCTGATTCCTCAACAAACGCTAATGTCAGAACACCGAACATCTGCGGTTTTGTCTGGCTTGGTTATGATTTTCTTCATGATAATGGCTATTATGACAATTTAGGTGTTTATCATAATTGGACGGATGAAGAAATCATTAATGGTACCGCCAAAATTGATGCCCATACGATCATTCACGAAAGTGGTCACGCTTTAGGTGCAGACGATTACTACACTTATGATAGTGGCAATGATTGGGGTGCTTTGGGTGGAACAGATATGATGGACTATAACATCGGTGATCATAATGCCTATACCAAATCTATCTTTGGTTGGTCAGATCCAATTGTCGTTACGGGAGAAGGCGAAGTTACCCTCGAGTCGTTTACCGATACAGGCGATGCAATTTTACTACCTGCTTATAAAGAAGATGGCCAAGTTAACAATTCGCTGATGGATGAATACATCATGATTGAATACTATCGTCCGACCGGACTTAATGAGATGGATGCGACCTATAATTATACTGGCAATTATCCAAAGATGCCGGACATTCCGGGCATTCGTGTTTATCATGTTGATTCACGTCTTGGTCTTTTTACTTATAGTAATACTAACGTCTGGCAATTTGTTCGTTATGTTTCGTTTGTTTCCGGGACTGATGATAATTCCTATATTGGCATCGCTAACTCAAACACTAAATCTTCTAGTGCTGTTTCCGCCAATAAACTGATTCATGCTTTGGAAGTAAGCGGTCAAAACACTTTGAAAAATACATCATTCGCAGCTCGTTACAGTTCGAGTATGATGTGGCAAGAAGGAGACACCTTTGGAGTTGATACATTCATTGATTTCAAACTTAATAATGGTGAGTATCTTGGCTATAAATTCGAAGTTAAATCGATGAACGACACCGAAGTCAAAATCGAGTTCAGCCTCACGTAATCATTCATTCATAACCCTCTGCGAAATCGGAGGGTTTTCTTTATGAAATGTGTTATTATTGCTTCGTTTTTCAATCAATGCTATCTTTAGATAGATACATTTATGAAAAACAAACTTGCCATTTTATTTCTTCTTCCCATAACCCTTGCTGGCTGTGGGTCTCTTTCTTCTTCCTCGTCTTCTTCCTCAAGCGAAGTTCCTGTTTTTGAGGCATATTATCAAGCTCCAAATCAGCGGCTGACTTATTATGATGTTTCTCGAGCCGGAGAGATGGATAGTCTTCCCGCTGTTGGCAACGTTAAATTGCTTGTTATTCCTGTTATCATCGAAGGTTATGAAGAAAACGCTACGAGCGAAGTTCATGACAGTATTCAAAAAGTAATGTTTGGACAATCAAGCGATACGAGTTGGGAATCGGTCGCAAGTTATTATTATAAATCTAGTTACGGAAAACTTTCGTTAAATGGTGAAGTAACACCATGGTTTGATTCTGGTTATTCACAATCCTATATGGATAATCTTGAAAGACGGGGCAATGATTCAACATCACTTTTACTTGATGACGCGATTGACTGGGTTCGAGATTCGCAACCCAATATCGACTTAAGCGAATACGATAATGATAATGACGGTCATCTTGACGCCGTGTGGATGATCTATTCGGCCCCTTCGCAAACTAGCGACGTTTTTTGGGCTTTCGTCTATTGGAATTATCGCAATCAAAATAATAAGAGCACTATGAATCCGACTCCCTTTACTTATGCCTGGGCAAGTTATGACTTCATGTACGATGGTTATGGTAGCAATGGAATTGACGCGCATACCTATATTCATGAAACAGGCCATCTCCTCGGTTTGGATGACTACTATGACTATGATGGAAGAAGCTCACCGATGGGGGCAATCGACATGATGGATAATAATATCATCGATCATAACGGATATTCTAAATTCGCTCTCGGCTGGACTAATCCGTATATCGTCACTGGTGATGCTGATATTCAATTACAACCAGCCTCATTGAGTGGACAATCGATTCTTTTATCTGCTGATTGGAACGGCAACCCTTTTGACGAGTACTTATTACTTGAACTTTATACTCCTGATGGACTAAACGAAAAAGATTCTTTAACGCCCTATCCCGATAACGGACGAAGGGGATTTACAATTCCTGGCGTGCGCATGTACCATGTTGATGCTAGGCTGTATGATTCATCTCAAAATGAATATGTCGATGATTTATCATCGTCAAATACCTATATTGGCGCTTCTAATTCTTCTTCTTTGTCTTATCTAGAAAAAAATAGCACGCGCTTTAAACTTTTATCGCTTATCGACGCGGATAAAAAAGTGACATACTTAAGCAATCCGATTGCCGTTGCCTATGATAGTTCTCTTTTTGTCACAGGTGATATGTTCGACTTTGAAAATTATAAAACCGCTTTTCCTTTTGGCACCAAAAACAAGATGAATGACGAAACAACTATGCCTTTTAGTATTGAGTTCAGTGAGGTCAATTCAGAATTTGCTCAATTAAAAATACGACTTATGTAATTTATATAGTAAGAGAGCTTGTTAAACATGAAACAAAAATTAATGTATCTATCTAGTCTACTTGCGATTGTTTTAAGCAGTTGTACTTTTTCTTTTTATTCAAGTGGCGATGCCAGCGGCGGTGAAAACGACTCGTCAGATGATGCTTCAAGTGAAACCGACGTCGACACTAGTTCAGATACTGGCAGTGACACTTCAAGCGATACCTCTACAGGCACGAGCCACCCAACAAGTTCAACATCTGGCGAAAGCGAAGGCTGGGATAATTATTATCGGCCCGCAGTTGTCGACCCTAATTTTAAATATCAAGACTTGCATAAAGTCACTGGGTACAATGCTATTCCCTCACCACGAACTGATTTAAATATCCTTGTCATCCCGATTGAGTTTAGCGACTATACTTTTTCTTCTCAAACTATCACGGACATAAATACGGTTTTTAACGGAACCTCCGCGCAAACTAATTACTGGGAATCAGTGTCGTCTTTCTATGAAAAATCAAGCTTTGGTAACTTGGATCTATCATTTACCGTCGCTCCTAAATACAACACAGGCTACACTGTTTCCGAGGCCGCGGATCCAAATCACTATTCAACTCAATATTTTTCCACTAGTTTGCTGAGAGAATCCGTAAGCAATTATAAGAGCGTAAACGGAAGCGCCTCGACACAGCAATTTGATTCTGATACCGATGGTTATATTGATGCGGTATGGATGATTTATAGTTGTCCAAATTATAGTAATTCCAATACAATACGTAATATTTCCACCGACTATTGGGCTTATGTTACTTGGGATTACAATCAATCCCCATCAACAAACAGTCCCAACCCCAATGTTTACGCCTGGGCCAGCTATGACTTCATATATGAAAGTGGCACGACAAAAAGAGACGCTCACACATACATTCATGAAACCGGCCATTTATTAGGACTTGATGATTATTACAATTACGACGATGATAGCGATTATAAGCCAACGGGTGGAATCGACATGATGGACTACAATGTCACCGATCATAACGTTTGG
>JBAYBO010000020.1:0-18486 GCA_041669225.1 Bacilli bacterium
TGGGTTCCGACGAGAATATCATAGGCACCGTCGTGAAAATCCCGAATCGTCTTCTCGACGTTTTTGCTCACTTGCCCGATGTCGGAGTCCAAGCGCGCGACTCGGGCAAGAGGAAACAGATCGTTGAGTTCTTTCACGATCCGCTCGGTTCCGTAACCCGTTCGCATCAGACGGGACGAACCGCATTCGGGGCAGACTTTGGGGAAAGTCTCGACATAACCGCAATGATGACATTTGAGCATCTCATCTTGGCGGTGATAAGTCAGGGTAATGCCACAATCAGGGCACTTAAAAATATGACCACATGAGCGGCAAGTAACATAACCGCTAAAACCGCGACGGTTAATCAGCAAAACAATTTGCTCTTTTTTGGCAAGACGATCACTAATTTTGTTAATTAAAAGTTCGGAAAATAGTACCGATTGTCTTGTTAAACTGCGCGGATTTGATAAATCAACAATCGTGACTTTCGGTAAAACCTGCTCGTTAATTCGATGCGGAAGCTCGGCGTAATGATAAACGCCCTTTAAAGCCCGCGCTTTGCTTTCAAGCGATGGCGTGGCGCTTCCTAAAACAACTTTGGCATGATGATATTCAGCACGCATTATCGCGATTTCGCGAGCGTGATAAAATGGGGTAATATCTTGTTTATAAGACTCAACGTGTTCTTCGTCAAGAATGAATAGTCCAATATTTTCTAAGGGAGCAAAAATAGCGCTTCTAGCTCCAACAACAACGCGGCATTCGCCTTTGGCGATGCGGCGATATTCATCATATTTTTCCGCTTCGGTTAGTTCACTATGAAGGATAGCGACATTGCCTTTAAAACGACGTTGAAAATATTCAACCATGATTGGAGTCAGGGCGATTTCGGGGACGAGCATTAAAACGTTACGCCCTTTGTCGATAACGGCCTCGGAAAGCGAAAGATATACTTCAGTTTTTCCACTGCCGGTAACGCCTTGCAAAAGGCTAACAGTTTTTTTAGACTCCAAAATATTTTTAACCGCTTGTTTTTGTTCAGAATTCAGTATTTTTATCGTTTCTTTTTGATACTCGGGTATTTCTAAACGAAACCGTTCAATTTCGATGATTTTCAAATTATTTGTCGCTATTAACTTATTAACAACACTCGGTGAGCCGGCATCTCGTTTTAAAACCTTGCCATTGCTCTTGATAAACCGCAATAATTCAATCTGACGAGGAGTTAGATCTGTTTCATCGTCATTAATGACGACCAGATATTTATCAAAGTAAGCCTTAGGTCCCTTAAGTGATGACATCCGTGGTTTAAGCGATTTTGGAAGCATTGTTTGCAGAACACTGATTTTGGTTACTATGTAATGATCACAAATTCGTTCAACCAAAGCCATTAGTTCATCGTTTAGCAGTTCGCTATCATCAAGAACATCGATAATTTCTTGGACATCAAAGCCTTTTTCTTGTTCATATTCATCCAGCGTCTTGCTCGTTTCTTCGACACTAACAACATATCCAACAAGTTGACGATTATTAAAATTAATTAAGACACGAAAGCCGACGCGAACATCTTTTTGTCCAAAATAAACATAAGAAAAAGGGCGATTAAGCGCATTTACTCGATGTTCAGTAAGTACTTCTAAAATACGCATATCAGCCCTATTATTTAATAAGTTTAGCATCGAGTTTATTTCTAATAATTTCCCTTATTTCCCTTCCGGCGCGATCAGGACGATCATTTAAAACAACGTATTCATAGTGATATTTTAGGTGCATTTCTTTACGAGCTTTTTGCAGACGCTTTTGAATGATGTCTTCAGGCTCCGTTGACCGATGGCGAATTCTCGCTTCTAAATCTTCATAGCTTGGAGGAATGACAAAAATCGAAACTACATTGCTTCCTTTGCAACGGCTCAAAACTTGTTTTGTTCCTTCAACTTCAATTTCGAGAACAACATTTTTACCTTGAGCACGCAATTCATCGACATAGTGTTTAGGCGTTCCATAGCGATTGCCGACAAATTCAGCCCATTCAAGGAAATTACCTTTTTTAAGGTTGTCATCAAACTCTTCGCGAGAGACAAAGAAATAGTCGACGCCGTCAACTTCAGTTTCTCGTCTTGGACGTGTGGTCATCGAGACGCTATAGACAAGGTTTAAACCACCATCGGCCATAACATTGCGACGAATGGTGCCTTTTCCGACTCCGCTAGGACCGGAAATAATAATGAGAAGACCTTCTCTGTGGGCTGCTTTTTCCATAATAAGTAAATTAATTATATGTGAATATATAACTTAAATCAATTCTAATTATGGTATAATTATGACATGAGAATTAGCACAAAAGATTTTTCCGAACTCATCGCCGTCATCGCTCAGGAAGCTACCGGTAAGCATCTTCGCAAAATTATTTTTTATTCAAGCCGGATTTTTTTCCTCCAACTCTCATCGGGAAGAAAAAGATATTTGGTGATAAATCTCGATAACACAAACCCGTCTTTATTTGTTGGCGACTTATCAAGCACACCTCCCACCCTTGCCAATCCTCTATATCTTTTCCTTAAGAAAGAACTTAATAATGCATTAATCAAAAAAGTCGAACAGCAAAATAATGATCGCATCATTCGCTTTGAACTCGAAATCACGACTAGTGCCTATAAAATAAATATTCGCCGTATGTACGTCGAACTTATCGCGGCCCGACCTAATTTGATAGTTACTGATGAAGAGGATAAAATCCTCAACGCTTTTCGCAAAAACACGATTGATTCACCACGGATTGTCGCCCGCGGTTTCAAATATGAAAATCCACAGAACTCATCACGGGCGAACGTTGTTGAACAAGACAAATTTGATTATAGTAAATTTGTTAATTTTGAATTGAGTCGCCTCAATCAGTCTTCAATGACTCGCAATCAAGAAAAGTTTGTCAAAATTTATAAATTTATCAATACGCGCATAAAAACGTCTTCACGAAAAATCGACAACATCAAGGCCGATGTTCAAAAAGCCCAGGAACATCTTATTTATAAGGAATATGGAGATGCAATTCTCGCCCATCCTTCTGACAAGAAATGGCGGACGGATAAGATAAAAGTTAATGGCAAGATTATTCGTTTAAACGAGTTAAAAACACTCGCCGAAAACGCCCAACAATTTTATAAATTGTACAAAAAGGCAAAAAGCACCATCTCTTTAAGTGATAAGCTAATTGAAAAAGCCGAGAAAGAATTAAATGAGAGTCTCTTTATAAAAGATTTTCTATCCTCCTCCAACGAAGAAGAAATCGAAAACTTTGTCTCTCAAAACGCTCTTATATCTCCGCGAGATAAGATCCGTCTTCCGGTAACGAAGAAATACGCTCCTTATCATCTTGAGAGTAACGGAACGACCTTATATTTTGGCAAAACCGCCGAGCAAAATGATTACTTGTCATTTGTGTATGCCTCACGCCAACACATTTGGTTTCACCTGCTCAATCAGCCAGGAGCTCACGTCGTTATCAAAAAGAATAATCCGACCGACGAAGATTTAATTATGGCGGCCGAAATCGCCCTTTTATGTTCAAATCTCGATCGCGGAGAAGTCATGTACGCGGCAAAAAAGGATATTAGTCGCGGTGAGAGCAAAGGCGAAGCACACGTCAAAAAATATGAGACTATTTATGTCTCTTTTGTCCGACCGACAACCGAATCTCTCTACAAATCAGCGACGCGACTTGAGGTTAAATAAATGCCGACTATCACAGAAATACGTAATATCTATCAAGTTATCACCGGCGAAAAGGCACATAAAATTGAACCCTTGAAGGCCGGTTTTTCCAATCATTCATATCTCATTGACCACCGCCATGTTCTCAGAATAAAAAATCCACTCAAAGATCGCTTTTACGATGCTCAGCAAGAAGCTAAAGCTATTAAAGTTATCACTCATCTAAAAATTTCTGAATCCGTCCTTTTTTTCAATGAAAAAGATGGAACGAAATTATCATCATTTTTACTCAGAACAAAAAAAATATTCGGCCAGCCAACTGACAAACAACTAATGTTGGTAGCCAAGACCCTTCGTAAGCTTCATCGCGCGAAAATTGTCACTGGTAAATCGTTTGATATATTTGAACGCCTTCGCTATTATCGATCAAGATGTATTGACTATGTCGACACCTTTTATGAAAGAAAAATTATTGCTTCGGTTGAACGTTTCTACAGCGAAGAACCCTTCGTCTTATGTCATAACGATGTTGTAAACGGCAATCTCTTATTTCGTTCGAATAAAATGTTTTTGATTGATTTTGAATATGCCGCCGACAACAATCCCCTTTTTGATCTCGCCAGTTTTTTAAGCGAAAATGACATTGAAGATGAAAAAACTCGTCGCCATTTTTTAAAATTTTATTTTAATAAGCGCTGCGATGATAAGATTTACCGGCGAATTGTCCGCCTCATGGCTCTGCAGGACATCTTGTGGTACTATTGGGCACAGATGCATTATATTAGCAGTAAGCAATTAGTGTATAAACGCATCGCTCACCATAAATGGAAAACGATTATGAAAAACGCCTCGTCACAATGACCAAGCGTTTTAATTATCGACTTACTTAATACACAAACGGAGCGTATTCGACGAATTTATCTTCGTAGGCTTTAAGGCTTTTGGCAATAACTTCACGAGCATATTTGGCGCCCTTCATGTTATTGACAATAGTCTTTTTATTTTCAAGTTGCTTATAAACGCGGAAGAAGTGACGAATTTCATTCGATATATGAGGGGGCAACTCACGAATATCCTTATAGATATTATAGATAGGGTCGTTTTTACACACGGCAATAATTTTTTCATCTAAGTAGCCACCATCAATCATCTCGAGGACACCGATTGGATAACAGTCAACTAAGGCAAGCGGCACGATTGATTCAGAAGACAAGACGAGAACATCTAAGGGATCAAGGTCTTCAGCATACGTTAAGGGAATAAAACCATAGTTTTGCGGATAGTGTGTCGAAGTATAAAGAATGCGGTCCAAAATTAAAGCACCCGTCTGCTTTTCCAATTCGTATTTATTTTTACTGCCTTTTGATATTTCGATACACGCTAAAAATTGTTCGGGTTTAATTCGCTCTCTAGGAGCCATATGCCATACATTCATCTTTTTTTCCTCGTAAACTTTATTGATATTATACCAACCGCTTCACTATTATACCAAGAAAAAGGGGCAAGTATATGTTTGGGTTGCGACCTTACAATCAACAATCTTCTTTTATCATTTTAAGGGTGTTATACTACGTAATATGAAAATCGGCAAGTTTCCTTTTTTATTAATATTGTCCCTCCTTCTTTCATCGTGCGGAAATCGTCCAGACGGGCCGGTTCCAATTTCGCAAAACGCCAATCTTTATGATGTTGAAGAACCTGCTGTAGGAAACGATATTACAAATTTTGTCCGCCACACCGATAGTAAGGAAATATTATCGATGCTTGATAACAGCGAACCATTCGTGCTCTATGTAGGGATGCAGGGATGTTATGGATGTAATTTATTTAAGCCGAATCTCATTAATTACGTCTATCATTCAAAGGCTCTTGTCCATTATCTAAATGTCGGAAACACAACTGATAAAATAGAATATTCAAAAATCTGGTCTGATTATCGCGATATTTTTATGGCTGATCTTGAAGTTCCATATTTAATGGTCGTTGAAGATAGTAAAGCTTATGCTAAAGGTTCGGTTTCAAAAATGACGGCCACGACTAACGAGCCGTTTTTGAACATGATGAATTCGCTTGTCAAAGTCACAAATGTCAATTCGCACATCGAATACGAATCCGCCAATGACTACTATATCAATAATGAAAACTCATTTTGTTTCTTTTATGATCGAAACGATGAAGATGCTCAAGATATTTATCGTTCACTAATTTGGCCCTACGCCTCCGTAAGTAATAATTTGCTTCAAGTTATCGACTATACAAATTTTGAAAGCGAACAGTTAGATTTGTTGCGCCAAACCTTTTCGCTTGGTGATAATGACATCGGTCCAATTGGAAAATACTATCATAATGGTGAGGTCGTTGAGTCTCATTTCTTCGGCATCGACGAAAATTTAGACAAGACATTTCTCGACACTTATCTTTAGATAAAAAAACCGGGTTAGCCCGGTTTTATACTATTTAGCTTTAATTTTTTTGAGGACGGCTGATTTATACATCCCGTCAACAAATTTGATATCGACCGACCCTTGAATAAGGGGGAGACAATAACGGCGGAATGAAGCGTCCATATGACCCGGACCCGCCATCATCGATTGCGGAACAACACGTTCGGCATTCGCGATTTTCGCAATATCTTCGGGAACATATTCAACTCGATAAGGTTCATCGCTTAAGCGCTTGATACAAACCATTTCGCCAGTATGACCTTCCAAAGCAAGCTTGACGGCAATGCTTCCGCAGGCAACAGCTTCTTCTTGATCAACTTTACTAACTAATAAGGGATCTGCTCTTTGCGGTAAAGAGAGCTCAATGGAACGAGTCGGGAGATCAAGACACACCTCAACCATGTCAGCAAGTTCATCTCCAACACCGCCGAGTTGGACGTGATTAAAAGCATCAACCCGTGCTTTTGTCATGTCGCGCTCAAAAGAGATGCCTTCGGAGATAACAACAATCGCGTTTCCTTTTTCGTCAAATAGCTTTTTAACATCATGAAGAAAATCATCAACGCTAAAAGGATTTTCGGGAAGATAAATAAGATCTGGTCTTGTTTCTTCAGGAAGCAGGTCAACCGAAGCTGTCAGCCAACCAGCATTACGGCCCATAACTTCGATAATATATACTTTTCCGCGTTTATAAACGCGAGCGTCAATGCAAATCGATTTAACGGTGTTGACAACATGTCTGGCGGCACTGGCAAAGCCAAGCGAGTGATCAGTTAGAGCCAAGTCATTATCAACGGTTTTAGGCACGCCCATCACCATGCAGTCATAACCAATTTCTTGACAAAGCAAAGACAACTTATGGCATGTATCCATTGAGTCATTTCCGCCATTAACAAAAACATAACCGATGTTGTGTCTTTTCAAGGTATCAATAATGCTCATGAATTGCTTATCATGTAAATCTTTAGGGAGTTTATAACGGGTTGATCCTAACGCAGCCCCCGGCGTTTGTTTGAGCAGTTCAATCGTCTCGTCATCTTCTTGACCAAGGTCAATTAAATCATCGATGATAAGTCCTTCAACGCCATATTGGGATCCATAAATCTTATCGATTTTATCCGAATGGCTTTTCGCTTCCATAATCGCGCCATAAAGCGATGTGTTAATAACCGCTGTCGGTCCCCCGCTTTGAATATAAACCATGGCTTTTTTCATTTTGTTCTTTCTCCTCTTTAACATATTGAATCTGGTCGAGACTAATTCGGCCAAGACGATTTCCTAATAATTGTTATTTCATAGATAATCAAAGACATCTAAAAGGCTCTTATTTTCTAACGTCGCTTATAATTCTAAGGAATTATCAAAATAATGTAAAGAAAGCCAATGTCTCGTATCTTTAGTTGATTAGGCAGAACGCTAAAAAATAAAGAAAGAGCAGAAGCTATGCTTCTTTTTAATATTCATAAGCTATTATGATAGGAAAAAGGCTTTGAAACCGCTAAAATGTAAGCGGTTGCATCAAGTAGAATAATCTAGTATTATCTTTACTACACGCCCACAAGAGAGGTATTAATATGTCATTTACCCTAAAGTATCAAGGCCAAGAAAAGACCTTTGAAAGAAAAGTTGCCCTTCAGAATCTCGTTGATGATCCCGATAAACTACATGTTTGTGCTAAAGTCAATAATCGCATTCGCGAATTGACTTATGAAGTTTACTATGACGCAGAAGTCGAATTCTTGACCGTTAAAGACACTGACGCCATTCCTATTTATGAAACTTCCTTACGTTATCTAGTAGCGATGGCCTTTAAACGCGCATATCCTGAGCTTGATGTCCGTTTTTCTTATAACGTATCACGTTCGATTTTTGTTCAAATCCTCAATGATTCGCGCCATAGCGATATGGCGATGGTCCGTCGCATCGAGGAAGAAATGAATAAAATTGTCGCTAGTGACTATCCTTTGCATCGCATGATTGTCACCAAAGAAGACGCTCGCCAGGTTTATTTAGATAAAGACCTTAAAGATAAACTTGAATTACTCAAATATCGTCCCGAGAAAACCGTTCATCTTTATGATTGCGACGGTTATCTAAACTACATGTACGGCCGGATGGTGCCTTCAACGGGATATTTAAAAATGTTTAAACTTCGCCTTTATTCGCCAGGCGTGATTGTTCAATATCCACGCGCAGAGGCAGGTGGAGATATACCGAAGTTTGAAGATGCTCCGACTTTTGGCAAGACTCTTAAGGCATCTCATGCCTGGGGTAAAATTGCTGGTGCCGATTCGGTATCAGGAATTAACGAACACATTAAAAAGGATGGCGTTGTTGATTTTATCAACATGTGTGAAACACGCCACAACCGGATGCTCATCGAAATCGGTGACATGATTGAAGAAGACATCGACACCATTAGGTTAATTTGTATCGCCGGTCCTTCCTCCAGCGGAAAAACAACTTTCTCAAACCGCCTTCGCGTCGAACTTCTATCACGCGGTATTAAACCAATCCGTTTAAGTATCGATGATTATTATTTACCTAAACACGAAGTGCCAAAAGATGAAAACGGTGAGCCCGATCTCGAGTCCATCAACGCTCTTGATGTCGAACTATTTAACCAAAATATGCTTGATCTCATTAGCGGCAAAGAAGTTCAGCTTCCTCGCTTTGATTTCCAACAAGGAAAAAGAATTTCGGGACGTAAATTACAAGTGCCAGTAAATCAACCAATTATTATTGAAGGTATTCACGCTCTTAATGATTTGCTAACAATTAACATTCCTAAGCATCAGAAATTTAAGATTTACATCTCACCACAAGCACAAATAAACTTCGATAATCATAATCCGATGTCGCTGACGGATTTACGTTTGCTTCGCCGTATCGTTCGCGATAAAAAGTATCGCAATGCTTCAGCTGAAGAAACGATGAGCATGTGGCCAAGCGTCCGCAAGGGCGAATTCACTTGGATTTATAACACACAAGAAGGAGCCAATTATGTTTTTAATTCCCTCCTTAGTTATGAACTATCGGTCATGAAAAAATATGCCATGCCGCTTCTTTCAAACATCGATACAAACTCGGTTTATTTCCCAGTCGCCGAACGTTTGATTCGCCTCCTTAAATATTTCGATGACATGCCTGACGAATGGGTGCCAAACAATTCGCTTCTTCGCGAATTCATCGGCGGCTCTTGCTATGCAAATGTCGATGTTTAACTAAAAAGATGTAATTTGAAAAGGCTCATTACGAGCCTTTTTTCTTTCCTTGTTTTGCCATATTTTTCATGGCAAGTTGTTCGCGAGAATGAATGCTGACCAATTGACCATAATATATCTTTCTCATAATTAAAAATCTTTGCTTTTCGGCATCGCTTATCAAACGAATATAAATGTCAGAAAATACCTTTTCCAGCCTAAAGAAAGATTCGTACACATTTACTAATGTTAAATGCATGAAGTATTCTCGACGCGAATATATCAAAAGCGGAGAGCTATGAGCAATCTCGCTCGACATTTCATAAATGGGTGAGTAGCGTTTTAACCCAGCGACCTTTTCCACACCATCACGGAAATTTAATTTAACTTGTTCGTCGCCATCTTTTTTTGGAATGGCATACAGCCAGCCATATTCAATAAAACGCTTCATATCCTTGCTTTTTAAATCGAAATCGCGCATTTCCTGCTTAATTTTCGCAAAGATTTCGTCGGTTTTTTCTTTGTCAAAAATCATTCCTCGAAAGGCCATCGCATAGTTCATGTGCGTGAGATATTTATCGATTACAGGTTTTCCGTGAACGGTTAAAAGGAGTAATATACACTCCGCCTCGTGCAGCGTGCGCCAAGTCGAAAATGCTTCTGTTTCAAAACCCGAAACGAGTAAATCACTGATGGCGCGAGCCATGGAAAAACCTTTGGACATAACATCGACAATTAACGTCTCACTCGGTTGATTACGATTAAAACGTCCCAACACACCGAGGACAAAATTCAAATACGTATTTAAAGTCGAAATGCCTGGAGAAAAGCGGGAAAGAACAGTTTTCGATTTATAAGAAAGATGTTCATTTGTGTAGTACTTGTCGAGGGCGACGCTAACAACCATTTGCATATAATTAACGTCTTCTCTTAATTGCTCTTGCTTGACGTCAGTGTGAGTGTCGAGATAATAGCCATGTTCGTTAACAATATAAAGAATTAATGATATTGGATTGATTGGCACGACGCGGCCAAGCATATTTGATTTATCAATGCTTTTCGCACCTTCCATCGCGTTTTCATAAATGTCATAAAGAAAGTCTGCATTGAGTTCTTCTTTAACTCCTAACATTTTATAAATTTCTTTGAATTGATCGATTGTCAGTGTTTCTTGTTTTGCCATTTTCTAGTCCTTCAACTTAAAAGCCATCGTCGCTTTCACAGCTTGCTTCCAGCCCTCGTACTTTTTAATTGCTACTTTTTCATCCATTTTTGGTTGATACGTAGCTTGCAAAATATGGTATTTTTCAATTTCTTTCATGTTTTTCCAATATCCGCTTCCGAGACCAGCCATATAAGCTACGCCTAGCGAAGTCGTTTCGAGGCACTGTGGCAGACGAATCTCACACCGCAAAATATCAGACTGAAACTGCAAGAGAAGCTTGTTCTTGGTCGCACCGCCATCAACGCGAAGAGCGAATACATCAGCATGGGCTTCTTGTTTCATAATATCAATAACGTCTTTGCTTTGATAGGCAATCGATTCTAACGAAGCGCGGACAAAATGCGATTTATTTGTACCTCTAGTTATACCAAATACCGCTCCGCGGGCTTCATTATCCCAATAAGGCGTTCCCAGACCGACAAATGCCGGCACAATATACACTCCTTGAGAATCGTCAACTTTTTTGGCAACTCGTTCGCTTTCATCACTCGTGCTAATCAAGTTCATTGATTCACGAAGCCATTGGACAACCGCCCCTCCGACAAAAACGCTACCTTCTAGAGCGTAATTAACCTCGTTTCCAATCTTCCAAGCGATGGTCGTAAGCAAACCGTTTTGAGAAAGTACTGCATCCTTACCTGTATTCATTAAAGCAAAACATCCTGTGCCATAAGTATTTTTTAAATCGCCGGCATTAAAACACGCCTGACCAAAAAGGGCGGCCTGCTGGTCACCACAAACACCAAAAATATGGACATTTTTAGAGAAGAAACTAGCAATACCAAAATCGTCGCTTGAAGATTTTACTTCTGGAAGTATCGACTTGGGTATATTAAATAAATGTAATAATTCATCGTCCCAAGACATATTAAAGATGTTATAAAACATCGTTCTCGAGGCATTGCTTGGATCAGTCGCATGGACTTTTCCTTTGGTCATATTATAAATCAACCAAGTATCGACTGTTCCAAACATTAATTCGCCAGCTTCAGCGCGTTTTTGTGCTCCCGGAATTTTATCGAGAATGTAACGAACTTTCGAAGCACTAAAATATGGATTAATCAACAAACCTGTCTTTTGATGAATCAAGTCACGGTGCTTAGCAATTTTCTGGCAATAAGGAAGTGACTGCCGTGATTGCCAGACAATCGCATTATAAATTGGCCTTCCTGTCTTACGATCCCAAATAATCGTCGTCTCACGTTGATTAGTAATGCCAATCGCGGCCATATCGTCCATGGTTTTATGGGAAATGACAAGTAATTCATTAACAACATCAATGACACTGACCCAAAGTTGAAGGGCATCTTGCTCCACCCATCCCGGTTTCGGATAAAGGCATGTCACATCGCGGACCGCACTAAAAAATAAATTGCCTTCGTGATTAAAAAGAAAGGCCCGGGTTGAAGTCGTTCCTTGATCGATTGCTAAGATATATTTGTCCATGGTTTTTATTCCTCTAACTTATTATACCAATAATGTAATTCATTATTAGTCCAATTTGTAAAACTAGTTGTCTTTTTTTGTTTACTAAGTTATATTTACATTCGTGCCAATAAAATTAACAAGTTTATTATTTATATAATAGGTGGTAGAAAATGAAGTATAAAAAGAACACAGCAATTAAATTAATAATGACAATTGGCGGCATCGGTCTGCTTTCTTCATTATTTGTCGGTTTAAATAACTCTTTTACAAATCCGTTAGCCGTTTCAGCGCAAGTTAAGCCAAGCAGTATTAATGTAGTAAATTTAAATGACACTCAAGTCAACAGTTATTACGATGGAGTTGATGGCTTAAGTGGAGACGCTTTATTATCGACCTTAAATGGTATTATCGATGATCACCGCGAATATAATTATAATTCAGACACCGACCGATATTCTTACAAAATTATCGATCGTAATTGGGATATTGACCCTTTGAATTCTTCTCAGCTCTCAAACTTTGACTATGTGAATGATAATGGATTTATTAGAAAGTTTTACGCCGATTACAATGATAGCGTTTCAACGGCGGATCGCTATAAAAATGTTGGCGCGACAAGAGTTAGTTTTGACAAAGAACACGTTTGGGCGCAATCGTTAGGTAATTTTGGTCGCGACGATGGTGCAGGAAGCGATTTCCACTCACTCGTTCCTGCTGATATTAGAGGCAATTCTCCAATGCACAGCAACTACAATTTTGCCACTCCAACTAGCAGTATAACTAACTATAACAATGATTATGAAACATATGTCGGAAGAAATGGCTATATTTCGGGCAGTTCGCAAAAAGTTTGCGAACCACTTGACGAATACAAAGGCGACATTGCCCGCGCGATGTTCTACATGCCGGCAAGATATTACACGTGGGTAGATATTACTCATCCTAAACTCACGTTAGTTAATGGCTCGCCAGCTGCAGTAACCGCTTCAGAATCCCAACCAGGCCTTGCTGGTGATTTAGCCACTCTTTTACAATGGAACGAGCTTGATCCGGTCGACGAATATGAAATCCATCGAAATAACCTTATTTATAATAATTTTCAATTAAATCGCAATCCATTTATCGATCACCCTGAGTGGGCACGCATCGCTTATGACACATCTTATAGTGGGTCAGGAGCTAGCACCGCTTCTGGTACGAGTTCGGTTGGAAGCAATCCTGATGTGCTAGTTCAATCCATTACTTTGAATGCGACATCACATAATATGAATATAAATGATGAATTTACTTTATCCGCAACGATAAATCCTGTTAATGCTGGCAACAAGACTTTGACTTGGGCTTCATCGGTTCCTAGTGTTGCTTCTGTGTCCAACGGACTCATTACTGGTCTTTCAGTTGGCAATACAACTATCACTGCTACCGCTAACGATGGTTCAGGAATATTTGCATCCTGCACAATTAGTGTTAGTAGCTTGATTCTAGAATCAATCAGTCTTTCTGGAGTTGTCTCCACTACTTCTTATGCCTCTACGTACTATACTTCATCAATAATTGTGACAGCTCATTATGACGATGAATCATCGGGCATTGTTACAAGTGAAGCATCGATTGGTATTCCTAATACACATGTTTTAGGAGAGCAAGCTGTTAATGTTTCTTATCTAGATAAAACTGTTTCTTATTCCGTTACAGTCACGAATAATGGTTCCGCAAACAATTTAAACAAAGGTTTCGCCAGTGACTTAATCATTTCTGAATATATCGAAGGAAGCAGTTATAACAAAGTTCTTGAGATTTATAATGGCACCGGCCAAACTGTCGCACTTTCGAATTATGCTATCAAACTTTTTAGCAATGGTTCGACAACCGCCAGCTCTACTAAAACATTTACTGGCGGAGAAACATTGGCAAATGATTCTGTTTTAAGTTTAGTTTACTCCTCTGCCACAAGCAATTTCAAAGTTGGCACTTTTATTGAATCGGGAGTAGTGAATTACAATGGGGACGACGCCATCGGTCTATATAAAAACGATGCATTAATCGATTTAATCGGAATAATCGGAGAAGATCCCGGAACCGAATGGACCGGTCAGGCGGCAAATGGTGCTGGAAGTACTTTAAATAGAACACTCGTCAGAGTTGACACTATTGTTTCGCCGAACATATTGTTTTCATTTTCAGAATGGAATTGTTATGCTACCGACACTTCGTCTTATCTTGGTTTTCATTCAATGACACCACCTCCTAATATTACCGATTTAGACCAAGCTAATGCTTGGGCAGAGTACTTTTTAATCGAAACATCGAGTCAATGCGAAGCACTAGAGCCTCAATCGGAAGGTGTTTGGACAACATTGGAAAACGAATACAATTGGATGAGTTCGATTGCTAAGGGATACTATGCAAGCAGCGAGTCATCAATAATAATAGACGCAATTGCAAGATATAATGCGATTATTACGGCTCATTCAGAAAATGAGTCTTTCATAACTGAGTTGGTACCAGGAGCTCAAACATTCTTGGCAAACGATGATGCATGGGAAAACATAGTTATCGTTTTATTAACAATCACTGCTTTAAGCGTGATTTGTCTCTTCTTTTATGATAAAAAGAGAAGAATGAATCATAACACTTAATGCCATTTCTACAATCCACACGAAAAAAACAGCACAAAGCTCAAGAGGTAAAAATGAACAAAGCAAACACAACACATCGGACATTCGGATTAGTATCCGCCCTTGTCCTCGGCTCCTTACTTAGCGCCGCAATCCCTTTAAGTATTATTGCTCAAAATGACTCTTCATTTGAAGTCGAAGCCTCGGTTGGTAATTACACGACAAATCCTGCCACCTATTATAATAGTGTCAGCGGTTTAAGTGGTAACAGCCTTCTTTTTGGACTCCACGATTTAATGATTTCATCGCATCAAAAATACACTAGTTATGATGACAGTGGTTCTAATGGTTATCAAGCTTATACCGACAAAGATCCAAACAACTCGAATAACATTATCGCCTGGTATTCGCACGCCTCCATTCCTAGCACATGGGATAGTGGCGCAACTTATAACCGCGAGCATGTTTGGCCGCAAAGCCTTTCAAATGGCTTATATGGTGAATCATACGCAGGCGCGGATATGCACCATATACGTCCGACAATATCGTATATAAATAACTATCGGAGCAATTCAAAATATGGTTATGTCAGCGGAGGCAGCACAACAACTTATGGGACTGGCAACTTAGTTAGTAAATACACAAGTTCAGTTTTTGAGCCTCATGATGAAGTAAAAGGCGATGCCGCTCGCATTGTCATGTATATGTATGTTCATTACAACAGTTCACAAGCTTTGGGGAATGGCTCGACAGTCGAACCACACACCGGAACTCTGCCTGTCAATAATGTAATTGACGGGGCTAACGCAGCAGCGGCCTGGGATCTTTTACTTGACTGGAATAGTCTTGATCCAGTCGATACTCTCGAAACTAACCGTAACAATCAAGTTTCAATCTATCAAGGAAATCGTAATCCGTTTATCGATCACCCTGAATATGCCGATTTAATTTGGGGAACCGCTTCCGCTCCAACTTCTTTATCAATATCGCCTAGTTCCGCAAACGTTAGCATTGGTCACACAACTTCACTTTCGGTTACGGCTTATCCAAGTGGATCAAGTACTTCTGTAACTTGGTCTTCTTCTAATAATTCAATCGCGACTGTTGCTAATGGTGTCGTGACAGGTGTGGCCACAGGAAATGCGACTATTACGGCTACATCGACTCTTAACACCAGTGTCAAAGCAACGGCCTCGATAGCAGTTTCAAATGTTCCTGTCTCCAGCGTTTCACTCGACGCGACCGCATCATTAAATGTTGGTTCAACAATGGCTTTGACACCGACAATACTACCGGCCGACGCTACCGATAAAACTGTTACTTGGTCTTCAAGCAACACGAGTGTTGCGACAATCAATTCAAGCACAGGACTAATTACTGGTGTCTCGGCTGGAAATACCACCATTACCGTTACAACAAATGATGGCAACAAAACAGATACTTGCTCACTAACTGTCGTTATTCCTTCAAATCAAACTGCGACATATGCGATTACCGCTAAAAACACCGTCACTCTCAGTGGCGTTGCCCCGTCTGGTTCGACAGCTTCGCTAGTTGAAACTTATTCGACATCAAAACAAATGACAGGCGGCAATTCACAGACGCTAACCTTATCAGGATGGAACAATAACCGCATCACTGGTATTACTCTGTCAATGAAGTCCAATACGAGTTCAGGTGCCGGTAACTTCACATATTCCGTGGATGGTGGAACGAATTTCACGACATTAATTGCCACTAATTCTTTTAGTGCATCGGCTTGGAATGGCGCTTGGAGCACTATTTATGTTCCCATTGAAATCACGGGTCTAAATATTTCAGCATCAACAGCAGATCTCGTTTTCAAAATTTCAGCAACTCTTAAATCTTTATATTGCGAATCCTATTCATTTACTTATGAGCCAGTCGTTGCTTCAAAATCATTATCTAGTATCGCTGTTACAACCCAACCTACGAATAAAACATACACAGCTGGGCAAGGTTTCAATCCGGCCGGAATGGTTGTTACCGCAACTTATAGTGATAGCACTACTGCCGATGTTACCGGCAGTTGTACTTATTCACCCAATCCCTTAACTCAAGGTACAACATCAGTTACAGTTTCTTATACTGAAAGCAGCGTAACTAAAACCACTTCAGTAACTGGCATTACCGTCAACGCAGCCGCCGCTACGCTCTCAAGCATTGCTGTTTCGGGTACGCCGACAAAAACAACATACTTTGATGGTGAGAGTTTTAATCCAGCCGGCATTACTGTCACCGCGACTTATAGTGATAGTAGCACTGCTAATGTTACAAGTAGCTGTACATATACACCCAATCCCTTAACTCAAGGTACATCTTCGGTTACCGTTTCATATACCGAGGGAACAACAAAAACAGCGACGGTGTCGGGTTTGACCGTTAACGCGAATAATGTGGAAAGCATCTCCATAAAAACCCCTGCTTCAAATACAATTTTTACTCTCGGCAGTACTTTTAGTAGTGATGGATTAGAAATTACCATCACATATTCAAATCTATCAACTCAGGATCTAACAACTGGCTTCGTTGTTTCTGGCGTAGATACAAGTAGTCTTGGCGTTCAAACTGCAACAATTACTTATGTCGGTCAAACGACTTCATATAATGTCACCGTCACAAACAATGGCGCGAGTGTCGCAGGCGGTTCTGGTGGCTTTGCTACTGATCTATTCATTTCCGAATACATTGAAGGTGCCAGTTACAACAAAGCAATCGAAATTTACAATGGCACTGGCGCTTCAGTTAATCTTTCCGGCTATTCTCTAAAACTATATTCAAACGGCTCAAAAACCGTTAGTCAATCATTAACTCTTAGTGGCACACTAACCAATAATGACGTTCATGTTTTAGCTCATGGCTCTGCCGCCGCTGATATTTTGGCAGTCACCGATACAACTAATCAGACGGTCATTAACTTCAATGGTGATGATTCGGTCGCCTTGTTTAATGGAACAACTTTGATCGATTTATTCGGCGATATCACAACCGGAACCGATCCAGGTACTTCGTGGACAGTGACCGATTATAATAGTGTTTCTGTAAGCACTCACGACAAGACATTTATTCGTCATTCATCAATTGCTTCGCCAAGCGCCACTTCTCCCTTCTTGGCCAATCAATGGGTTGCTTATGCAGTTGGAACACATTCATACTTGGGTTCGCATACTTTTTCTGGTGGACAAAGTTCTGGTGATGTTACCAGCGAGGAACAAGCAGAAGCTTGGGCCCAATATTTCTTGAATCTTACTGGTCCGACTTGCACGGCGATGTCAGGTGATTTCTCGTCTTATTGGACGACGCTTGCCAATGAATATGGCTTTATGGCGAGTGACTCCAAAGATGTTTTTGTCGATAATGTATCAAATAATGTGATAATTGCAAATGCACAAGCAAGATATATTTTCATTGTTCAAAAGTATGGAATTAATAATTTCGTTATCGACGGAAGTGGAGGCGGAATCGTTTCTTCTGACCTGGTAAACCAAGATAGGCAAGCAAATACTCCAATCGCCATTATCGTTATCTTCACGATTGTCTTAATCACAATGATTGGCGCGATTCTCGTCCTTAAACGAAAGAATTATAAAACCTTCGAATAATTAATTATCGTTATTTGTTTTTCTTAGTCTTTTTATGTATAATGATGGGACTAATTTTAATTAGAATAGAAATGAATATTACACGCAAGAAAAGAAAAATCACCACAGCGATACTCGTCACATTAGCAATCACTACCGCTTTTGTCGTGACGATAACTTCGGTTACAAATAATTATCTAACTGTTGAGACTTCAGCCTGGTCAGGGCCGCAAGTAAGCACGGAAGGTTCATATTACGAAGGCGCACGAGGACTAA
>JBAYBO010000021.1:0-18232 GCA_041669225.1 Bacilli bacterium
ACGGATAACGAGAGAAGTTCATCATCACCTTTTGCAAGAGCGTCAATCACATTTTCGACGTTTCCGTTTTCTAATTCCATGTTATCAGCTTTATCAAAAACATTTTTTGTCGATAGTCCTTTGAGAGGTTTAACAATTAATACTTGATACGATTTTTTTAACTTGATCGGTTCGATAATTTCGCCGATTCCACGCACGCGTGCCGGTATATTAACCATGCAGTACGGAACGTCGGCACCGATTGATTTAGCGAGTTCAATTTTTTCCTCGTTTGTCGGTTTAATTTTGAGAAGTTGAAAAAGGGCGTTTAAAACGGCGGCGGCGTTCGCGCTTCCGCCCGCCAATCCGGCCGAAATCGGAATTTCTTTGTAAACATGAATATTAAATTGCTGTTTAAACTTATATTTTTCCCGAGCTTTAGCAATCGCGATGGTAATTAAATTGTATTTTGTGTCTTCCATTTCGATATCATCACAAGTGATAAACGAGTCTGATGATTCTGACAAGATTGAGATCTCGATTGAGTCGTGCAACTCAAGAGGAAGATTAACCATATCGAGTTGGTGATAGCCATCATCGTCTTTACCAAGAACGTTAAGAACGATGTTAATTTTGGCGTGCGCTTTGATGTACATTCATGACTTCCTTTTAGCGATATATATTGTATCTTTGAAGTATTAAAACTTCAATTGTTTTATAAGAGCTAAGTAGAACGGCAAATCGAGTTGTTCGGGTCTTTTTGAGGCGTCAACACCTAAATCAGCAAGCGCATGATCCGCCAATGAAACATCGTTCAAAAAAAGTCTCAAATTATTGCGAATTGTTTTGCGACGATGATGAAATAGTTTTTTTGTGGTCTTCATGAGTTTCTCAGCCATCTCATAGTCATTTTCGCTATTCATTTCAATTTCTACGACGATAGAATCAATACGCGGCGCGGGAACGAAGTTGCTTCTTCCCACATTGAAAATCCGGCGAACATTTCCCAAGTAAGATATGAGAAGCGAAAGAGGCCCAAAGTCTTCTTGGCTGGGTTTTGCATTCAAACGAGGAAAAACTTCTTTTTGAATCATGAAAATCATGCGTCGACATTTTTTAGCATTTAAAAGACAATATTCGATTGAATCGTTCGTTATGTAATATGGAAGATTTCCGATAATTTTATGATAACTTGAGAGGTCGTGTTTTAAGATGCTTTCTTGGACAATGTTTACGTGCTTTTGCTGACCGAATTGCTCATTTAGGAACATGATGGTTTTAGGGTCGACATCGAGAAGAACAACTTCACTTTCTTGAGCAACAAGAAAATATGAAAGCGAACCAAACCCTGCTCCAATTTCAAGAACTTTTTCATCACTTTTTACGTCTAATTTGTCAACAATGGTTTTCGCCAAATTGTCATTGATTAAAAAGTTTTGGCCCAAGTCTTTCGCAGCCAATAGTTTTAATGTCTTGATATAATCAAAAAAAGTCTGCTGATTAGTGAATTTCACGAATTGCTTCCTCAATTATTTGATAAGAGAGATTTAATGATTTTGCTCTTTTTAAAAACTGTTTTCCGTTAACAAATCCTATATGAAAATGATCGGCTATTTTCATGCGCAGTTCTTGCGACTTAGGAGCACCAGAAAGACCTAAACTATACAAGTCAATTTCTCGTAATAAGCTTTCCGAATATGGTTTGTTTTCTAATTGATGTTCCAAGGCTTTGAGAATCACTGTTTTATCAGTTTCAGCAACACCAACCTTACCATTTTTCACCGCATCTTTTTTTGCGATAAAACAATGCCTTAAATTTTTGATGTTTTCATCTAATTTTGCGCGAATTCTTTGTCCAGGAGTATCGGGGTCAGTTAAAACGATAATTGGTTTAGTTTTGCTTTGCATCTCCAAGTATGAAATTGTTTGAAGCGGGACGTCTGATCCGTTTGTTGAAACAAACTCAGCGTCGATAAACGATGTTAAAAAGGCGACGTCGGTTACGCCTTCAACGACAATAATGGCGTTTATTTTTGTTTTAATCATTTTGAAGCCTAAACAAACGCCAAAAATTCGCGGTTGTCTCTTTATCAATTACTGTGACATCAACATTTCTTAAACGCGCAATTTCGTTAAGAATAAGCGGCAAATTTTCTGGCGAATTCGGTTTTCCACGTAGTGGATGAGGCGATAAATATGGCGAGTCTGTCTCAATCAAAAGGCGATTCAACGGAACTATTTTAGCAACTTCCTTTGGGGTTCTTGCGTTTAGAAACGTTACTGGCCCCCCTAAGGATATGTAAAAACCTAACTCTGTATAATTTCCAACCATCTCGGCGCTTCCCGAATAGCAATGCATTATTCCCCCATATTGAGGAGGGTTATCAGACAAAAGTTTATATGTATCATAGGCCGCATCCCGAGTGTGAACAATGATTGGTAATTTGTATTTGTTTGCCAGGTTTATTTGTTCGATAAAATACTTCTTCTGCTCTATTTGAGCATCCGCTTCTTTGTCCCAATAATAATCCAGACCGATTTCACCATAGCCGATTACTTTCGGATGGTTTAGCATGGTTTCGATTTCTATGAAATCGTTTTGTTGGCGTTTTTTAATATCGGTTGGATGAACGCCAACGGCGGCATAGACGTTTTCAAAACGTTTTGCGAGACTTAGTGCTCGTTTTGATGATTCTAAATCGTAACCGACGACTAAGAAGGCCTCAACCCCTTTTGCCATGGCGTCTTTGATGTGTTTCTCAGGGTTATGATAGAAGGAATTGTGATTTAAATGGCAGTGTGAATCAATCATGCTATTTTCCGACGCAAAAACGTGAAAAGATTTCTTCACTGATATCGTTTTTGTTTCCTTCTCCAAGAATTTCCAAAGTTGCATTATAAGCGCTTAAAAGATTAACACTAACTAAATCGATTGGCTGATCATTCGTAGCGTCTTCGATTGCTTGCTGTAAGCATTCGCGAATTAGTCCTAAAAGCCCTAGTTGACGGGAATTATTCAAACTCGGTTGCTCGTATACCTCGTGACTGATTGAAAGAGTCTTGGTAATTTCTTTTAATAACGGTTCAATATCTTTGTTTAAAGCCGAAACATATAAAGCGTTATGTTTTTTTTCTTTGGCTAAATCACCTTTATTGTAAACAATAATGTGTTTCTTGTTTTTAACAAGCGCCAAAAAGGAATCGTCATCTTTTTCGCTCGCGTCACGGACAAGAATCACTAAATCAGCTTCCTCGGTTGCCGCTTTGGCTTTTTGAATACCAATCGTTTCGATTTCATTGCTTACCTCGCGAATGCCGGCGGTGTCGAGAATGCGAAGCGTAACTCCTTTTAAATTTATCTCGCCTTCGACAATATCCCGAGTTGTGCCTGGAATGTTTGTCACAATTGCTTTTTCTTGACCAATCATCGCATTTAATAAAGATGATTTACCAACATTGGGCTGCCCAATAATTGCGATCTTGATACCTTCTTTAATTATTTGTCCTTGCTTCCCGTCGTGAATTAATTTTGTAACGTTTTCAATTATCTTACTTGAAACCGAAATAACTTGCGAACGGCTCACTTCTTCAATGTCTTCATATTCAGGAAAGTCGATGTTAACTTCGATTTGACTTAATAAGTCAGCAATCTCTTTTTTGATTGGGGTTACCAAACCACTCGTTTCGCCTTTTAAAGAATAAAGTGACATTTTCTTGGCTTCGCGTGTTTTGGCATTAATTAAATCATCAATTGCCTCAGCTTGAATCAAATCAATTTTTCCATTTAAAAAAGCACGTGATGAAAACTCCCCATTTAACGCTAATCGGGCCCCGGCGGATATGAGTAGTTCGATAATTTCATCAGCAATTAGCATTGAACCATGCGTAATAATCTCAACGGCGTTTTCTCCCGTAAAAGACTTTGGGTTAACATATGTGATCAAGACGACTTTGTCGACTATTTCTTTATTGTTCATAACATGGCCGACATAGACTTTTCTTTTGTTTTCTTTTTCCAAGTTATGGCTAAAAACTTTTGAAACAACCTCAAAACAATCATCACCCGACAAACGAATGACGGCTAAAGCTGACTTGAGTGGTGGTGTCGCTAATGCGACAATTGTTTCATGCATCTTTTTCCTTTATGGCAAAAAAGAGCCACAAGGCTCTTAATTAATCGATATACTTAATAACGACGGCGCGGCGATGACCTTCACCTTCGGATTCGGTCTTAATGTGCGAGAAGTTCGCAAGCGCGTTATGAACAACTCTTCTTTCGTCGGCCGGCATCGCCTCGAGTGTTGCGTCCATTTTTGTTTTTTGGACTTCCTTGGCGGCCCTACGGGCGGCGAAGGCAACGCGTGAATACTTACCATCTTTATAGTCATTAATATCAAGTAAGATTCTAAATCTCTTTTTGAATTTTGAGGAAACAGCCAGTCTTGCCAAATCATTTAAAGCTTGCAAGGTTTTACCATTTTTGCCAATCAAAATAGGGTTATGATCGGAATTGAGGGAAACGTGAATGATGTCGTCTTTTAAGACAGTGGTAGTTTCTGATTGAATTCCAAGAGCTTCAGTAACGTTTTTGAGATAGTCTTCAGTAAACTCAATCGCATCACTTAATTCGTATACTTCAATTGTTACTTTCTTAAAAAGCCCTTTCTTCTCTTCTTGAACAGCGAAATTCACTTCGCTTGGTAAAATACCTAGTTCTTGAGCCGCTATTTCAACGGCTTCGTCAATTGTTTTGGCTTGATATTTTTTCATGAAAAACCTCCTCTATTTTTTACTGCGGGCCATGATTGTTTGCATAATAAGCGTCTGGATAACAGAAATGATTGCACCAATAAACCAATAAACACCCATTGCGGCCGGTAAGCTAAAGCCCATGACAACAATCATCACAAGCATGATGTTACTAAACCACTTCATTTGCTTGGCTTGTTTATCTTGCGCAGGATTCTTGGTGAGTTTCTTGACATTTTTGGTCCGCGCCTTTTGCATCCATTGCGGTAGTTTCATAGAAATAAATTGAGCTAGACCCATCATAATAAACAGAACAACGGCCGTCCACCAACCTGCAAAGTTTGGCCAGTCCACAATATTAAGAATAGAGGTTCCTAAACCAGCACTTAGGTTTAAACCTAAAACAGCGTCAGACGAGAGAACAGCAGCTCCGGTCATCGCACCCCATACAGCAATAAAGACTGGGAATTGAACAATTAGAACAAGAATTTGCCCCAACGGATTAATTTTGTGTCGTTTATAAAGAGCCATTTGCTCTTGAGCAAGCCGTTGTTTCTCGGCTTGATTGGAATTTGAGTTAGGATATTTTTGTTGAATCTTGGCGAGTTCTGGTTGTAAGGCTTGCATCTTTTGCTGACCCATCGTTGATTTAATTGTTACCAAAAGAATTAAGGATCTAACAATTAGTGTAACAAGCGCAACCGCTCCGATTTGACCCCAACCGTTCATACCAAAGGCGTTGGAAAAGAAATCAACTAAAAAGGCGACAGGATAAACAAGTAATCCTTCAATTGGTCCTTTGGACCAAGCAAAACCCCAATCCTTGCCTTCAATAAACGCTTCGGTGTTTCCGTCGCTACCGTATTTACCATAATTACCATCATTAATTGCTATACAAGCGCGATTGTTCGCGATAGTTGTATTTAGTTTTTCTTTATATAGTTTTGTAAAGTCTTGGTTAGGAACTTGCTCGGCACCCAAACTTAGACGAATTTCGGCCGTCCAAGCGTCCCACGTTTCGAAAAGATTATTTTCTTCGGTGGCTCCAGTAAATTTCAAATAACCAAAACTAGTTAATGCAAGATTAGCTTCTTCGGCGTTAATGTCCACGAAATCAACGCTTGCTCCGTATTGTGAAACGAGCGCTGTCTCTAGAATTTTTTGGTCAATCTCAACAAAATAGGCGTCGGTCGGAATGTTGATGGATTTCGATACTGCATCAGCGATAACTTCCCGTAATAGCGGGCTGTTATCATAAGTTACGCGGCGCTTAAGAGTTTCGTTCCCTGTAAAAACGTCCGCTCCTTCGGTGCTGTTGTCTTCATAAATAGAAATACCTTTTTCATACGTATAAAGAATATTTGCGCGGTCGTTGTTTGAACAAAAACTAGCGGTACAACCGCTAATAAGAACAACCGCCATGAAAAGGCCTCCGAAAGTAAGAATGCGCTTAGTTGATTTTTTCAAAATTGTGGTCTCCGATCTTTTCAAGAAGACACTTCAAGGCGTCGTGGCTTTTATTAAATTCGTCAATGTTATAATTGTGTTTGGGCACAATAACATAGTCGATCGATTTGCTGACGTTGAGGGTTTCTCGAAGAATGGCTTTAATTTGTCGTTTGACTTTGTTGCGAGTGACAGCAATTCCAGTTTTTTTCGGAATTGAAATGCCCACGCGAACGGAATCTAATTGGTTTGGCTGAAAATAAACTACAAATAACTGGTTTTTAACAAAGCAAGAAGCGTGAATAATGCGGTGAAAGTCCTCGGATTTACGTAACCGGTACTGCCGTTTCACAATCTGCTCCTTCGCTTAGCGAAAACCAAAACAATTAAGCGGATATAACCGCTCTTCCTTTTTCGCGACGTCTAGCAAGGGTTTTACGGCCGTTAGCGGTTTTCATTCTCTCACGAAAACCATGGACGGCTGAATGTTTTTTCTTACTGGGTTGATATGTTCTTTTCATAATCTAATCTCCTCATGTGTGATTACGCGAAATGATTATATAGTTTAATGTATGCTAAGTCAAATAAATAAAGGCGCATGCGTGTGAGAAAACACCTGTTTCGGATTTCGACACGTTTCCACCGTACGTCTTTCTTATAAGAGTGTTCAACTTACCAAAAAAGCACAATTTTACACGTTAGCCACATGATGTGAATTCACAATTATTAATATGTGGTAAAATAGAGATTATTTAGAATCTGTCGTAGTTTTTCGATGTGGTAAAAATTGGCGATGGTGGAATTTTTCCAACAATAACCACAGAAAAATATCCACACCTTAATATCCACAAGTTATCCACATTACAATTTTGTGGACAATGAATAATTAGCATAATAACGAGTGTTTTCTTATTCAAAATGTGGATAACTCAATATTTACTTATTTTCCCATGATTTTAACCTGTGGATATGTTATATTTTTATGTACTTGGAGGGTTCGACTATGACTAGCTCAATTTCTGAAATTGCTAAATTGTGGGACAGAATTCTCGATAACACCAAAACAAGAATTAATGATCCACGCATCTTTGATACTTTTTTGAATAGCTCCTATATACATAGTATAGATGGTGACTTGATGGTTGTTGTCGTTAATTCTGGGTTAGCGGCTAACATTTTATCTACTAAATATCTTGATATGATCACCGGCGTTGTCCGCGAATGTACCGAAACTGATTTTAAACTTAAGTTTGTTCAAGTAAGCGAAGTGCAGACGGTCGCTAAACAAGCCGCAACAAAACCCACTTTCTTTGCTAACTCATATATCAACTCAAAACTCTCGTTCACAAACTTTGTGGTTGGTTCCTCAAACCTTGAGGCCTACCAAGCATCAATTGCGATTGCCTCATCGCTAGGAAAATTATTTAATCCTTTATTTATATATTCACAATCAGGCCTAGGAAAAACACACCTTCTCCATGCTATCGGTAACTATATAAAAGAAAACGCGCCCGTAAGTCGAGTACTCTATCTTTCAACCGAGGATTTTTTCGAAGAATTCGTCAAATATGTAACAGGCGATAAAGAAGGCGAAAACCTCAAGGACTTTTTTAAAGGAATTGATGTTTTACTAATTGACGATATTCAATTTTTGGCCAACAAAGTCAAAACCGAGGAAATGTTTTTTTACATCTTCTCTTCAATGATTAACGCTGGCAAGCAAATTGTTCTCACAAGCGATAAACACCCAAGCGAATTACAAGGCGTTGAAGCTCGTTTGGTATCTCGTTTCAACGCTGGTTTAACTGTCAATATTGCTGCCCCGGATGTCAAAACTTGCGTCGATATTTTGAAGTTAAAAATCTCTGCAAATAACCTCGATATTACTAATTTCGACGATGATGTGCTGACTTTTTTTGCAGAGAAGTTTTCGAAAAACGTTCGCGAATTAGAGGGTGCTTTTAATCGTTTGCTTTTCTACACTATTAACATTAAACCTACCGCACATATCGACATGGGTGTCGCTATCGAATCTGTTCAATCATTAATTGATGTCAAGGACACGAAAACGAAGCTTAGCGAAACAAAAATTATTAACGTTGTGGCTGATTACTATAACCTTACCCCTTCACAATTAACTGGTAAAATCAGAACTAGCCAAATTGCAATGGCTAGACATATCGCCATGTATCTTATTCGCTCAATGTTAGATGTTTCTTTGACCAAGGTTGGTATGGTGTTTGGCGGTAAGGATCACACAACTGTTATGAACGCTGTTGAAAAAGTGGATAAAGCGTTGAAAACCGACACATTCCTCCAGACCGCGATTGATGATTTGAAAAAGCGTTTAAAGAAGTAGTGTTTATAAAATAAAAGTATTCATCCTCATTGCTTGTTGTGGTACAATTATTTAGAAGGTGTGTCGCAACCAAACAAGGTTATCCACACAATCCACAGCGCTAATTATTATCTTTATTCTTAAGGAGAAGAAAAATGAGATTAACTATAACTCGTGAACACCTGCTTAAAGGCCTAACAACTGCTGCCAAGGCCATTGGTTCAAAAGTACCCGTCCCTCTTTTGATGAACTTAAAATTAGTGCTTAACGAAAAAGGACTAACGATTATAGGCGGAAATAACGAACTGACAATAAGTACTCTTGTGCCAAATATGATTGGTGAAAAAGAAATAATTAGAAACGCAAAATTTGGAGCAACACTTGTTGCTAGTAAAATAGTTACCGAAATCGCCAGAAGAATGGAAGGCGACGAAATAGCGATTGAGGTCGTTGACGAAACCATTGTTAAAATCGACGATGGAAGATCTAGTTTCAAACTTAATTCAATTCGTGCTGATGAATATCCTGAAGTTGATCTTGAGGCAAATGGAGTTGTCTTCGATATCTCGTGTCATGATTTCACCAAGCTAATAGAACAAACCGCCTTTGCGGCATCAAACAAAGAACAAAGACCGATCTTAACAGCTGTTAATTTAGAAGCGGCTGGTGGGAAATTTATTGCAACAGCCACAGACTCAGCTAGACTGGCGCGTAAAGAAGTAGCTATCGACGATATTGTCTCCTTTACTTCAAACGTTCCTTCAAGAACGCTGGTTGAAATTACGAAGATGTTCGAGAATACAGAAAAGGTCACGATGGCTGTCAGCGACAAAAAAATATTGTTTTCCTTTGACAACACCCTTGTATCTTCTCGATTAATCAACGGCGACTATCCAAACACAAAAAACATTATTCCCAAGACTTTTAATTACTTCTTAGAAGTAAATTCTCACGAATTGATTTCTGCCATGGAGAGGGTTTCGCTTCTTTCTGTCGAACGCGAAAATGTCGTCAAAATCACCATGACCGAAGATGCTCTTGAGGTCGCAAGTAAGTCTGCTCAGGTTGGTTCAGCCAATGAGAAAATTTCGACTTTTCAATTTAGTGGAGATCGTCTGGAAATGAGCTTCAATAGCGACTATGTTATCGCCGCCATTCGGGCCGTCAAAGCCGAAGATGTTACAATCGCGTTTATAGGCGAAATGAAGCCGTTTGTTATCAAGAACAACAAAGATGACTCAGTTGTCCAATTAGTCACCCCAGTACGCACTTATTGAGCTAAATAGACGCATAAAAATCGTATACAAACAATAAGGGAATTTATATTCCCTTTTTCTTTACGCTGGTGTATAATGAGTGTATGAGTAAAACAGAAGGGTTTTTTTATGATTAAAAAAACGGTGGAAATTGCTATTTCTACCGATTTTGTTACTCTTGGCCAACTGCTCAAAATCGCTAATATCATCGGTTCGGGCGGCGAGGCTAAATCTTTCCTTGCGACTAACGAAATTCTTGTTAATGGAGTTCTCGATAATCGTCGTGGAAGAAAACTACGTGATCAAACGATGGTAGAAATCGACCAAGTTGGTTACCGAATCGTCAAAAAATGATTATTCGTAAGTTGGTGCTTCGCAATTTTCGAAGCTATGACCACGCTGAAATGAGTTTTGAAAAAGGCATTAATGTGATTGTTGGTGAAAACGCCGAAGGCAAAACAAACATTGTTGAGGCGATTCACTACTTATCTCTCGCTCGATCGTTTCGAACCGCCGAAGACGCGAACCTCATCAAAGAAAAAAGCGACTTCGCCGCAATTGAATCTGAAGTTAGTGAAGGCGACATTAAAAAGAAGATTAATGTGATTCTCACCCCTTCAGGTAAAAAAGTAACTTGTAACGGCAAAGCTATAAGTCGACTTTCCGAACTTAGCGAACTCGTTAATGTGGTGGTCTTCGAACCGCCGAGCGTCTTGTTCTTCAAAGAGTCGCCAAAGGCGAGGCGAGGCTTCCTGGACATTAGTCTTTCTAAACAATCGTCGGTGTATTTGGAGTATATCAGTAAGTACGAGCGCGCGCTACGCGAGCGTAATGAATTGCTTAAACTTGAAAAACCAAACAAAGTTCAACTCGAGATTGTTACTGACTTACTGATTGAAAACGCTGAGAAAGTTGTCTGTTACCGCGAGATGTATGTTGAACAAATCAACCAAGTGCTCTCAAAGATTGTGACCACCATCAAAGGCGAGAAGGAAAACGCTCGAGTTAGGTATCAACCGTTTGTCAGGGCGGATGCCAACTACAAAATCAACGCTAGAAAGGTGTTTAGCAAAGCGCTGGAGAGCGATTTAAAGAAAAAGGTGACATCCATCGGACCCCATCGCGAAGACTTCAAAATGAGCCTTAACGGCAAAGATGTCGCGAAGTATGGATCTCAAGGAGAAAATCGTATTCTCACACTAGCCCTAACACTTAGTCCTTACTTCCTAATCGAAGATAAAGACAAACGGCCAATCGTTGTGCTCGATGATGTTATGTCGGAGCTGGACAGCGAAAATCAAGAAAGATTAATATCTTTCTTAAATAAATTTGAACAAGTGTTTATCACCTCAACATCGCTTGAAGTGGAAAACGCAAGTGTATATGAAGTGAAAAACCATAAGATCACAAGGAGGAATTCTTAATGGAAGAAAAAGAAAAAGTCAGGGCCCTACCGGTTGAAGACGAAGATGAAAAAGGCAGTGCTGATTATGGCGCTCGCGACATTCAAGTATTAGAAGGTTTAGCAGCTGTCCGGAAAAGACCTGGGATGTATATTGGCACAACCTCATCGGCGGGATTACACCACCTTGTTTGGGAAATTGTTGATAACGCTATCGACGAATCCCTTGCGGGATATTGCGATCGCGTTTGTTTGACAATTAATAAAGAAAACACAATTACTGTTTCTGATAACGGTCGAGGAATTCCGGTCGATATCGTTGAAAAAACTGGTCTTTCTGGTGTTGAAACCGTTTTTACAATTTTACATGCCGGCGGCAAGTTTGGTGAAGGTGGAGGATACAAAGTATCTGGTGGTCTTCATGGCGTTGGTGGTTCAGTTGTCAACGCCTTGTCAGAGTGGATGGATATCAACGTTCATAAAGGCGGAAAAAATTATTATCTTCGCTTTGAAAAAGGCGGAAAACCGGTTGGCCACCTACAAGTCATGGGTGACGCAACCGACCGTGGCACGATTGTCACTTTTAAACCAGATCCAATCATTTTTGTTGAATCAACTGAATTTAGTTATGAAATTATTCGTGACAGAATGCGGCAGATGGCTTATTTGAATCGCGGGGTCAGAATGATTGTTACCGATGATCGTGGAGAAGAACCAATTACCGAAGAATTTTATTATGAAGGTGGCATTAAAGAATATGTCACTCATATCAACCGTAACAAAGAGCCTCTTTTCGCTGACGTGATTTATTGTGAAGGGAAAGATGATTATGTGTTTCCTGATGGTAAAACCGCCCACATTCATGCCGAAATTGCTATGCAATACAATACTTCTTATAACCCAACCATCTTTACTTTTTGTAACAACATTAATACACACGAAGGCGGAATGCATGAAGCAGGATTTACTTTAGCCATCAATCGTGTCGTCAATGATTACGCCAAAGCCAACAGCTATCTTAAGGACGTTGAAGAAAACTTAGCCACTGATGATATAAAAGAAGGTTTAACAGCAATAATTTCTGTTAAGCACCCTAATCCGCAGTATGAAGGACAAACCAAAACTAAATTAGGTAACTTTGAAGTACGTAAAATCGTCTCTGGAATCGTTGGCGATGGTTTAAATCGTTTCCTTCTTGAAAACCCCAAACTCGCTAAGATGATGATGGATAAAATCGTTAATGCTGCAATGGCGCGTATCGCTTCGAGAAAAGCTCGCGAGCAAGTTCGTCGCAAAACTGTTCTCGACATTACGACCCTTCCCGGGAAACTGGCAGATTGTTCATCGAGAAATCCTGAAGAATGTGAACTTTACATTGTTGAAGGTAACTCCGCTGGTGGTTCAGCCAAAAACGGTCGTGATCGTGTAACTCAAGCCATTCTACCACTTCGTGGTAAAATCTTAAATGTTGAAAAAGCACAACCGCACAGGGTGTTTGAAAACGCCGAAATTGGCAATATGATTACAGCTATCGGTGGTGGGTATAGTGCTGAATTTGATGTGAGCAAAATTCGTTATCATAAAATCGTCATTATGACTGATGCTGACGTCGATGGTAGCCACATTCGTATTTTGTTATTAACGTTCTTTTACCGTTTCATGAGACCGTTGATTGAGCACGGCTTTGTTTATATTGCCCAACCTCCGCTTTTCAAGGTGGAATACCGCGGCAAATCATATTATTGCTACAACGATGAACAACTTGAGATCGTCAAGAAAAAACTTGATCTGAAACCGGGATATCCTTTCCAACGCTATAAAGGTCTTGGTGAAATGGATGCCCAACAACTTTGGGAAACAACCATGGATCCAAAATCCCGCAAAATGATGCGTGTTACCTTTACCGATGCCATCGAAGCCGAATCCGTCTTCACCGATTTAATGGGTGATGCCGTCCTTCCGCGTAAAGAATTTATCCATAAAAACGCCAAGTTCGTTAAGAACTTAGATATTTAATAAAGGAGCACATCAAAAATGGAAGAAAAAGATAAAATCATCATTGAAGAAAACAGTGAAGAAACAAACGATACCGAAGAACTCGAATCAGGAATAGTTCCTGGTCTTCGCGATGTCGATATTTCTAAAGAAGTACGTAGCTCTTTTCTTGATTATTCGATGTCAGTTATCGTCAGTCGCGCAATTCCAGACGTACGCGACGGATTCAAACCTGTTCACCGCCGTATTATATACGGAATGAATGAATCAGGCATGCAGTTTGATAAACCCTATAAAAAATGTGCACGTATCGTTGGTGACGTTATGGGTAAATATCACCCACACGGTGATGCCGCCATTTATTCAACTCTCGTCCGTTTAGCGCAGCCTTTCTCAATGCGTTATACATTAGTTGATGGGCATGGTAACTTTGGTAGCGTTGACGGTGACGAAGCTGCCGCTATGCGTTATACCGAAGCTAGAATGACCAAACTCGCGATGGAGATGGTGCGTGACATTAATGATGACACAGTACCTTTCGTCGATAACTATGACGGCACCGAAAAAGAACCTGGTGTTTTACCATCTCGTTTTCCCAACCTATTAGTTAATGGCAGCGCTGGTATTGCTGTTGGTATGGCCACTAACATGCCACCTCATAATCTAAACGAAACCATTGATGCGACAATCGCTGTGGCGCGCAATCCTCTTCTTACTCCATTTGAAATTATGGATCTATATCTTCCCGGACCTGATTTTCCGACGGGCGGCACGATTTTAGGCCGTGGCGGAATTAAAGACGCCTATGAAACAGGTAGCGGAAGCATCGCTTTACGTAGTAAGGCTTTGATTGAAGAAGTCGAAAGCGGTAAAAAACGAATCATTATTTATGAAATTCCTTATCAAGTTAATAAGGCACGAATGATTGAATCAATCGCCAATCTTGTTAAAAATAAAGTTATTGAGGGAATCACAGATGTTCGTGATGAATCTAACAAAGAAGGTATTCGTGTAGTGATTGAAGTTCGTCGCGACACGATACCGGAAGTAATTCTTAATCAGTTATACAAAAATACGCAATTACAAGTAAGTTATGGCATCATCATGCTTTGCCTGGTGGAGGGCGCTCCGAAAGTCTTGCCAATCAACGAAATTCTTCTTGGTTACATCGATCACCAAGTAGTTGTGATTGAAAGACGTACTAAATATCGTTTAGCAAAAGACGAAGCCCGTGACCATGTTGTTGTTGGTCTTTTAACGGCGATTGATAACATTGATGAAATTGTCGAGATGATCAAAAAAGCCGCAACTCCAGAAGAAGCTTCTCAAAAATTGATGGAAAGATTCAATCTTAGTGAGATTCAAACGCAGGCAATCTTGGCTATGACATTAAGAAGGCTTACTGGTTTAGAAAAACAAAAACTTCAAGCTGAAAGAGCGCAACTAGAAATCAACATCGCAAAATATCGCGATATTCTTAGTTCGCGCGAGAAAATTATCGACGTCATCATTGAAGAACTTCTTGAAATCAAACAACGTTTTGGCGATGAACGCAAAACCGAAATTAGCAACGAGCTCGCCACCATCGAAGACGAATCTTTAATTCCTGAAGAAGAGATTGTTATTGCTTTGTCCGTCAATAATTATGTGAAGCGGATGACGACCGATACATTCAGAACACAAAACCGTGGTGGTCGCGGCGTCAAAGGAATGAATACCAATGATAATGACGTTGTTTCCATTATTGTTCACACCAAAACCCATACCGACGTCCTATTCTTCTCTAACCTTGGAAAAGTTTACCGAATGAGAGGCCATCAGATTCCCGAGAGTGGTCGCGTTTCTAAAGGAACGCCGATTCAAAACCTTATTCTTAATCTTGAAAAAGACGAACGAATCATGTCGATTATCTCGCTTGATGATTATCACCAAGAACATTATTTGTTCTTTATCACTGTCAATGGTGTTGTAAAACGCACTCTATTAACCGAATTTGCCTCGATTCGCCAAAATGGGAAAATCGCTATTTCGCTAAAAGACAGAGACGCCCTTCTTGATGTTAAACGGACTGATGGCAACGCCTTAATTGGTCTTGCTTCGAGTAACGGAAAGATGGTTAAGTTTAATGAAAGCGACGTTCGTTCAATGGGGCGCACGGCCGCTGGTGTCAAAGGTATGAGCACAGGCGGTGCCGAAGTTGTTAGTGCAACCACCTCGCTTGAAGGTGAATTCATTTTGGCTATTACTCAAAAAGGTTATGGCAAAATGTCGCCAGCCGAAAGTTATCGTTTAACCAAACGAGGCGCCAAAGGTGTCTTAACAATTAACACAACCGACAAAAACGGTAAACTTGTCGCCCTACGCGCCGTTAAAGGCGATGAAGACTTAATGATTATTACGGCCAACGGAACAATTATTCGTATACCTCTTGATCAAGTAAAGGTTGCTGGAAGAAACACACAAGGTGTGCGTGTCATTCGACTTGAAGGTCGCCAAAAAGTTGTTTCAATTGCAATCGTCCCACATGAAGAAGAGGATGGTTTTGAAGACGAAGTTGCTCAAACAGAGGAAGATGAAAACGTCGCAATTCTTGAGGATAACGACGCAGAAATCTGATATTTATGAAGGTTTTCGTTCATTTTCAACCTCGCTATCTCAAAGATGTTTATGAAGGTATGCGCTTAAGAAAAAATATTAAAGGCGCGCTGGAGTTAACAAACATTGAGATTGCAAAAAACAGCATCGATTATTATGATGTGGCTCATTTTCTTTCGATTGCGGATGAGATGAAAATCAACGACGCGCTTGAACTGGGAAAGCCTGTCGTTTTCTCGGCGCTAATGTGCGAGTCTGATCCAGTAGCGAAAATCACTGAAACCACACGCGATGGCGAAGTCCGTTTAACAAACCGCGCGTTACGAATATTAAATAAAGTAGATATTGTGATTGTGCCAAACGATACCGGCGCAAAATTTCTTGCTGACCAAGGCGTTAATACAAAAACAATTGTTTTGTCGCCGGGTGTTAACATTGCGCGTTTTGAAAAAAGCGATCAACTTGAAACCGAATTGTTTTATCGCTATTTCCGGCTGAACAAATCAGCTAAAACCGTTGTTGCTTTTGGTCAGTATGACAGCCGCGAGGAAATTCGCAATACGATTGAGATTGCCAAACTTTGTCCTGAATATAAATTTTTGTATTTTGGACAAGGAAAACACTTATTGTTACTTCCTGGTAAAATCCGTCATCTTTTAAGGCGCTCACCAAAAAATCTTAAATTTAATCCGATTATACCAGAAGACGTTTATCGTTCGGTGATGATGAACGCTAACGTGTTTTTGTTGATTAATCGCAGAAAGTATAACGCCATTACGATGCTTGATGCCATCGCGGCTAAATGTCAAATAATTGGGCTTGGTCCGATTGATTATGACGCAAAAGTGTTAGCGAGAGGCTATGCTTATATTGCTAACACACTTCCGGCCGTAGCTGCCAACATCAATCAATTCTTTAATGGAGAATTACCTTCGAAAGCTGCGAGAGCGTATAGCATCGCCAAATCCGAAAGTTTAACAGAAATCGGAAAGCAACTTGAAAAGATTTACACCGGTCTTATCACTTAGCGATAAAGGAGGCTATTTGTATGCTTGATATTAAATTAATTACGGAAAACCCAGCAAAGATTCAGGAAGCATTAAAAAAGAAATTATATGATGTTGATCTTGATCCTTTGCTCGCGTTAGTTGAAAAAAGAAAAAGTTTATTAATAAAAGTTGAAAGTTCTAAAGCCGAGCAAAATTTGCTCTCTGCCTCGGTTCCGCAAATTAAGAAGAGCGGGGGAGATCTTGTGAGTGTTTTTGCCAAAGTTAAAGAACTCGCCGCCGCAAACGCGGCAGATGAAGCACAACTCAAAATCGTGGAAACAGAAATCTTTGAGTTCGTTTCGACATTACCAAACATTCCTGACGATGATTTATTATCGGGCGGAAAAGAAAATAATTCTGTTGTCTATGAATTTGGCAAAATACCTTCCTTTGATTTTAAAATCAAGGATCATGTCGAATTATCTGAATCGCTAGGTTTAGTTGATTATGAAAGAGCTGCTAAAATAAGCGGTCACGGCACTTGGATTTATACTGGACAGGGGGCAATTCTTGAATGGGCTCTTATCAACTATTTCATTGCCAATCACCTTAAAGATAGCTACCAATTTATCCTTCCGCCTCATATTTTGAACTATGAATCCGGTTTTGTTGCCGGGCAATTCCCTAAATTTAATGATGCTGTCTTCATGCTTGAAGGGGTAACGCCTAAGAAGTTTATGCTTCCGACGGCCGAAACAGCTTTAGTCAATTTACATCGTAACGAAATTCTTGATGTCGGTAGTTTACCTCGCAAATACTTTGCCTACACGCCATGTTATCGCTCCGAAGCCGGTTCATATCGCACTGAAGAGAGAGGTATGATTCGTGGTTATCAGTTCAACAAAGTTGAAATCGTCCAATATACAACCGAAGAAGGCTCGAATGAAGCGTTTGATGAACTGGTTGAAAAAGCCAAGCGGTTGGTCGAACAACTGGGTCTTCATTTTCACATTAGCAAACTTGCTGCCGGTGATTGCTCTCACGCGATGGCTCGTACATATGATATCGAAGTGTACATTCCAAGCATGGGAACATATAAAGAAGTTTCAAGCGCCTCAAACGCTCGCGACTATCAAGCGCGGCGAGGAATGATGCGTTACCGCGATAAAGAAACAGGTAAAATGAAATTTTGCCATACTTTAAACGCTAGCGGTTTGGCCACATCGCGCCTTATGCCAGCCATCTTAGAACAGTTCCAGCAAGCGGATGGAAGCGTTGCTGTTCCGGAAGTCCTTCGTCCTTTCATGGGTGGAATTGCCAAGCTTGAAGCCAAAAAATAAAACATTTATCAAATTATTGTTATAATATCTTTGCCATCGCGATGTATTACGATGAATCAGGTCAGGGCGGAGACGCAGCAGCCTTAAGTTGCTGGTACATGTGCGGTGGTTTATTTATATGAAAAAAAACGACGAATATTTCA
>JBAYBO010000022.1:0-18032 GCA_041669225.1 Bacilli bacterium
CACCGAAGAAGAAATAACCAAGGCTTCTGATTATGTTGGCCTTGACTATGTCTTAAAAAAACTGCCAGAAGGTTTAAATCACGAAGTTCGAGAACGTGGCAACAACTTTTCAAGCGGTGAAAGGCAGCTTATTTCCTTTGCTCGGGCCGTCTCTTATAAGCCAACCGTCATGACCCTTGATGAGGCTACCGCTAATATCGATTCGGAAACCGAAGCCGTCATTCAGTCTTCGCTTGCGAAGATGATGAACATCTCTACGATGATTATCGTCGCCCACCGCCTTTCAACCATTCAGCACTGCAATAAAATTCTCGTCATGCAAAAAGGTGAAATTATTGAATCCGGAAGTCATCAACAGTTATTAAAGAAGAAAGGTTCATATTACAACCTTTATCAAATTCAATACGAACATAATGAGTCCTTTTAAATTGTTTATATTCGCAAATAATCATTTGACCAATCATCGCTAGATTCAACTAGCAAGCGTTTTTTTCAATAAACAAGTTATAGGCAAGAACTAAAGATGGACGTAAAAGTAGTCAGGAGGAAAAAATGATGATAAATCAAATCAAATCAATCCTAAGGATTGCTAAGAAATTGCCGTCGACGAAAAAACGATTAACGTGTTCACTTATGGATTTGGTGTTGAAAACCAGCAAATAGTCCACGAAAAAGAGCAAAAAGACTAAACATTAGAAACTAATAATGTTAACTGTATTATCAATTAAAGCATCTCGTTTCTTGTTGCTCCAATTGACTATACCAGTGCCCTTTACTAGGGCACTTTTTTTATTAAGTGCTATTTTAAACTGCCGAAGAGCGTTGTTTCCCCCCATCCAGCGGAAAGGGAAATACTGCGTTAAAAAGCAATAAACGGGTTTGTTTCCTAGTTCACTTATTTGCGCTAAGTAAGCCCGCATGACGCCTGAAAGCATAAAGCCATTGACCGGCGCCCCAAAAACATAAGCATCATAACCTTCAACGCCAGGTTTATTCGATAATTCAATTTTGGCAACTTCTGGTTCGTCGTTATTGCTTGCTGTCACTCTTTCCAAAGCGACTTGATGTCCAAGATTAACTAACTTATCTTTTATCTTCTCGGCCACCGAAAGCGTGTTACCTGTCTTGGAATGAATGATGATGGCAATTTTTAAACTTTTGTTTTCCATATTTCCCCCAATATTTGCATTTTAAAATCTCGATTTAGGATTTAGATTTACCGCTGCCATTTTTTCAATGTCCTCATCAGCAATGACAAAGTCCAGTTCGGCATTGCTAATAATGCGTTCCTCATGTGTTGATTTAGGAAGCGGAAGCGTATCTTTTTGAATTGTATAGCGGAGAGCGATTTGTGCGGCGCTAACGCCATATTTGTTTGCTAATTGATTAACAATATCAACTTTAAAAACGCGACCCGACATTAATGGCGAATAAGCTTCAAACAAAATTTTATTTTGCTTACAGTAATGGCGAATCTCTGTTTGTGGTTTACCAACATAAAAAGGCATTTGGTTAACATGCGGAATAAATCCCGTCGCTTCAATTAACGGTTCGATATCACTAATGGAAAAATTAGATACGCCGATGGCTCTAATTTTCTTTGAATTATATAGTTCAATCATTGCCTTCCAAGCCTTAATATTGCCTTCTGTATGATTCGTGCCGATGGCAATCCAGGGCCAAGGCGCGTGAATTAAATATAAATCAATATAGTCTAAGCCAAGTCTTTTTAAAGACTTATCTAATTCTTTAAACGTGGATTCATAACCTTTGATATGTGATGGAAGTTTAGTAGCAACAAATATGTCTTCGCGTTTGATCCCTGAGTCTTTAATGGCCTGACCAACGCTTTTCTCGTTTCGATAGACGGTCGCGGTATCAATATGCCGGTAACCGGCTTTAAGTGCTAATAAAACTGAATTATAAGCTTCTTTACCTTGTTTTATTTGCCAAGTACCGAAACCGATTTTTGGAATCTTAACACCATTTGACAAAACGAAATCCTGATTAATTATTTTCGTTTTAGTTTGTTTCATATTTATATCCTTCATCAAAAATACATGCGAGCGAACATGTCTTTTCGTCTTTAATATTATTGTAGCCGATGAAGCGTCAAAAATGTTAGAGTTCCAAAATTATATTTTAATATTTTAAGTAAATATAAAAGATAATGATTATTCGACTGGTTTCCGCGGTGTTTTTCGCTTTCTTTCCAGTAAGGTTAAATACATTTTCCGCATCCGATAAGTCGAGGGAGTAATCTCTAGTAATTCATCGTCGTTAAGATAGGCTAAGCAGTTTTCAAGCGACATTAGGCGCGGAGCTTTAAGGACAACTTTTTGCTCTTTGGTCGACATCCGCATGTTCGTTAACTCCTTGGCCTTGGTGACATTGATAATTAAGTCACTGCCAAAACGATTTTCGCCGACAATCATCCCTTCGTACACTTGTGTCTGTGGTAAGACAAACATCGTGCCACGGGCTTCAAGTCCTTCAATCGCGTAAGTTGTGCTCATCCCAGTATCCGAGGCAATCAAAACACCTAGTGTCCGACCTTTGACTTGGAAATTCGTCACTGGTCGATGCTCTTTATAAAGATGACTCATCAAACCGTAGCCTTTGGTTAACGTCATGATTTGTGCATGTAAACCAATCAAGGCCGCTGCCGCAATATTATAAGTTAAACGAGTGTTAGCCTCGCCATAGTCAATATTTACGACTTCAGCTTGGCGGTTGGACAAAGCATCCATGACTGAGCCTAAGCTTTCAGAAGGAACATCAAGAAATAATTCTTCAAATGGTTCATGGGCAACGTCATGAATTATTTTAATAATCGCCTTCGGTCTACTCACTTCTAACTCATAGCCTTCGCGACGCATGTTTTCAATTAAGATACCAAGATGTAATTCACCGCGTCCAGAGACGAGAAAGCGATCGCTTCCTTCAATTAGGGATACTTTTAACGCCACATCGCGTTGTATTTCCTTTTCCAGGCGCATCTGAAGCTGACGAAAAGTTACGAGTTTTCCGTCTTGTCCGACGAAAGGAGAACTATTAGGAGCAAACGTCATTTGTAAAGTCGGCTCGCTTATCATAATCGGCGGCAAAGGAACGACATTATTAGGATTGCAGATTGTCTCGCCGACATTTATGTCGGTTAAACCGGCAACGCCGATAATATCACCAGCGTGAGCTTCATTAAGTTCAATTCGATTCATGCCGACAAAGCGGTACATTTTCATGATTTTTCCCGGCTTGTTTGTTTTATCAAGGCGGGCCAAAACAATATTTTCTCCAGCCCGTATCGTCCCTGATTTTACTAAACCAATACCAATTCGACCAACAAAGTCGTTGTAATCAAGGAGGCTTGGTTGAAACTGTAAGGGACCACTGTAATCGACTTTGGGTCCGGGTATTTCGCTAATAATCAAATCAAGAATGGCTTCCATTCCCGGCTTTTGATCAGCAGGATTCGCTGAGATGCTGCTCGTTCCTAGAAGTGCCGAAGCATAGGCGACTTCAAAATCTAAATATTCTTCTGGAGCATCAAGCTCGATGAATAGTTCTAAGACATCATTTAGTACTCTTTTAACATCGACATTAGGACGATCGATTTTATTAATGACAACAATCGGCTTTACACGCGCTTCGAGGGCTTTTTTCAGCACAAACCGCGTTTGTGGCATCGTGCTCTCGTGCGCGTCAATTAAAAGTAGGCAGCCGTCGACCATGTTCATGATTCTTTCGACTTCTCCGCCAAAATCAGCGTGCCCTGGTGTATCGAGGATATTTATTTGATAGCCTTTGTATTGAATGCCCGTAGCTTTCGCCAGTATGGTAATACCCCGTTCTCTTTCAAGATCATTAGAATCCATCATCCGTTCTGATGAGGCTTCGTTATCACGAAACATGTGGGCAGTCTTAAATAACTGATCCACCATCGTTGTTTTTCCGTGGTCCACATGAGCGATAATAGCAATGTTACGAATATCCATAATTTTTTCCAACGTGATAAGCATATGCTTAAATAGAGTAATTTGCACGAAATATATTAATATAGTTCCGCGCTTTTATTATTTAATAAAGGAGCGGATAAGCCAACGTTTAAAAAAGCAAACAATCAAATGCCTCTATGCTATCAAAAATTGTTATTGTTTAATAATTAAAATGAATTACAAAATTTCCATGTCTTTTAACATGAGATATTTCGGTCCTTCGTAACCTTGAATAGTAACCATTTCTCTTGATAGTTGAAGCGAAGACAAACATTTGTCGATATTGCCACTAAAAGAGAAACCGGATACAGGATGGTAGTTTTTCCCATCGAAGTAAACCGCCAAACGGACTTCGCCGCCAATATAGTGTGAATACATATCGATTTGAATGCCGGATAAAGCAATAATTTCTAAATGAGGTTTATTTTTCATCACCGCATAACTCGACTTGCCCTTGCTGACGGCAATTGTAGCAAGAGAACCACATGCTTTGATTCCTAAATATTGCCCATATTGATTTGAGCCATAGTAATTAGCAATTACACCTTTATCAATAACATTAATTGGCGAAAGAAGAATGCCATCACGATCAAACCCATCAGCCTTGGAAGCGGGTTTAAGCGCAATAGTTAAATACTCTCCTTTAACATCTTTTTGAATCGAATCACCGATGACTTTATCAGTATTTTTGTGATAAATCGAATGATACGAATAATCATCAATAAGATTTTCAAATAAGCTTCGGACATCTTCGTCTCTTAAAATGACATCAGCTTTACTTACATCCTTAATGGCCTTGGCCTCATATCGGCTCGTCACATCTTGGAGGGCTGTTTTGGCGTCATTTTTAAATATATCAAAATCGACTTTGTTATAAGTTAAATAACGATAAAGTTCGACTTTATTATCTTTCCCATCAAATGAAGGTATGGCTTCAATGTTCATTCGGTGCATCGTCTTTTTATAATCAACACCTTTTGAGGAAACGACATGAAGAGTAATTTTCGAATGAAATAACTCTAATGAGTTAAAACGAAGATTGCTTTTCGTTTCCGCAAAGAAAACGTCAGCGATTTTATCAAGCAAGACTAAGGGTTCATAGCCAAATGATTGTTGCTTCCACGATCTTTTTTTTGTCCCGGGCACCAGGTCATATCGTTTGTTTTTGATTAAGGAAGCGGCAAAAGCAGCTTCGTTAATTTTATCAGCCAACTCTTTATTTGAAAGTTTGTGGCTTAAAGCAAATGTCGAGGAACCGGTACACATGTTGCCATTATCAGAAAATTCCCGATATACCGTAATATTATATTCTTTGGTGTCGACCAAACGCGTAGTCTCAAGTTTTTGTAGTACATAAAAAGCTTGAGCAGCTTGTGTCGCATTTTCCTCAATAAGCCAGCCCGTAATTGATTCAGCGGCGCTTAAGGCCTTAATTAATTGTTTAATCATCCGATTTTTACCTTCGCTTTCAAATAGGGACCACCATCACTGACGCGGACCCATTCTTTGTATCCTTTACCGCATGATCCCGAACCAATAATTTCAAAATCGCGCGATACGGCACTGATGGAATTGAGTAAATCAATTACATAACCACTCATCACCACGGGCGAAACAATTTTGCCGGTTAATTTACCATCAATGATTTCTCTTCCATATCTTGCTGTACACTGAATGCCCCAGTTTTTGGGATCTTCCATTCCATTATCAGTCTGGGCGATTAGGTAACCATGTTTGATGCTTTTAATCATCTCGCTAAGTTTTGATTTTCCCGGAGCAAAAAAAGTATTAGTCATACGCGAATAGCTTTTGCGTTTATAAGATTCGCGACGACCATTGCCGGTCGGGGCTTTTCCGAGCTGTAAAGCTGATAAGGCATCAGATATTCCTGAGACTAAAACGCCATTATCAATAATCTTTGTGTCATGGGCCAAAACGCCGTCGTCATCAAAGAAATATGAGGCCACGCTAAAGGTCGCGGCCGCGCCGTCGTGCATAGTAATAAGTGGGGAAGCCACGTATTTTCCAAAATACTCTTGGGACTTGGCTCGATCACGGACAAACATATCCATTTCGACACCGTGACCAAACGCCTCATGGGCGATTAGACCAGTAATCGAAGGAGCTGTTATCACGTCGTAATATCCTGGTATCGGAGTAACTGAATCCAATAATTCAATCGCGACTTTATGTGCTTCTTCTAGAGCTGGTTCTAAATCAGCAAGAGCTTTTTCAATTGAATTCGTGCCAAAGCCATCATAACCGTATTTCGTATTACCATCCTTACGGACAAGGACAAAACAACGAGGATTAGTCCAAGTGTAATATTGTTGCAAATCTTTGTTTTTCGACATGAACATCTTCGACACCTCACTAATTTCAAGCGCGGTCCGAACGTTGACGACAAGCGATGAAAGCGAAAGTGTTTTAGTGACATATCCCTTAAGAATGTCAATGATTTGGTCAATCGAAAATAGTTGACCCTTATTCTTACGGACGAAACTTTTGCTTAGTGTTTCTTCTTGCAAAACCTTGACGTCAACCGCATCGATTGATCCTTTAAACGCGGCTAAGCGATCGATTTCGGCAATTAAAGTGGGAATATTTTTCTTTGTAATTTCATTAGTCGATAACTCACTGTACGTCTGATTGTTAAACACTTTAATAACGAAACCTGACTCCGTTAGCGCACTGGGGACGACATGAGTCGTTGAATTATCAACGATAATCGTCGTTCCGGAAACATCCGTGCCGAAAACACTGACATAAGAATATTTCTTTCCAAGTTCGTCAATCAGAGTTCTAATTAAAGTTTTTTTACTTTTTAAGTAATGCGAGAATTTATTTGTCATAACTTTACCTTTGATTGCGCTATTGTAACATAAGCGCGATTATATATTACGATTTTTACTGCGTTGTTATCTATTTATTTCAGGAATATTTGTAAACTCAATAAAGGTGTTACCATATCATTTTTCACGATCTAGTCGCTTTTTTCGATGGTTCCGGGGCTTATCAAAAAGCGATGACGAGGCCGCCGAAAACAGCGTAAGTGCTGGAAAGACCGCCCATCTTGACAATCTTTACATCCTTGAACTTATACATTTTCATCACCTCATCGTAAAATCTCTGGGCACGATCTGAGACCAAAACATAGGCAATTACTAAAGTCCGCTCCTCGAGTTTAACACCTTGCTGCCCGACGAGATTCAACATCTTATTAAAAGCTCGCTCATAGCCGAAACCTTCCTTCATCAGTTTGATTTCGCCTTTACCGTCCGCGCCAAGAATTAATTTAATAGATAAAGCCGATGCGATTTTAGCAATAACGGGATTTAGTCTTCCGTTTTTAGCTAAATGATTAACATTATCTAATAGAAAAAGAGTCTTGATACCTTGAATGTATTCTTCAACCTTTTTAACTAGTTCTGCAGGGTTTTCTTCAGTTTTTGATAGTTCAAATATTTTCATCGCGATTAAGGATTCCGCGGAAGCTGCACTCAAAGAATCGAAAACATGAATAAAGTAGTCCTTATGGTCTTCTAAAAACATTTCACGTGCTAAGCGAGCCGAATTAAAGGTGCCGCTAAGTTTCGAGGATAAGGTGACGACAAAAATTATTTTTGTTTCACTAACAAAGGAATCCATGAAGGCGGCTGGAGAAGGACAAGCCGTTTTTGGAGGAGTCGGACAAGCTTTCATATCTTTTAAATACTCATCAAGATTAAGACTATTGTCATCGACATATATCTTATCTCCAAGTTGAAGTGATAATGGGACGAGTTCAACGCCCATTTCCTCAATCATATCTTTTGTTAAATCACAGCTGCTATCTGCGACAATTTTACATTTCATACTTCTATCCTCCTCGATATAGATCTATTATAATTGTTGATTTTACATCCTCAATGTAACACTAAAAAGTAATTTTATAAAACATTATTCAAAAAGGAAATCGAAACGATTTCATTTACGAATCGTTTCAATTACGACATGGACTTGCGTTATACCCTTTAAAAACAATGAAAATACATTTCATTAAATGTGCGAGCATCCAACATTTACGAGTCATAAAAGTCCCTTTGGTTTAAAGGCGAAATCAATAATTTGCTTTACTAGAAATTTAGGAAATAGGTAACAAACCAAGCATAACGATTTGATTTCCAGGTTCACCGCCCAACATGGCAATTCCTCGGACAGTAATCTCCTGAGAAACAAGCGAATTAAGAATTCCGCGCGAAGCCTGACTTGTCGGATAAATATAGACGTTGTCAGTGCCATAAGTTAGTACAAATAAAGATTCATCTGGATTGCTGGGATTTATATAAGACAAGGTTCCAAAGAGCTCGTAGTAGCGGAAATCTGATCCGACATCTTCGTGATCTAAAGCGATAAAACCAGCTAAGCTGATTTGCGTCGCCGTTATCGGCATGGACTGCCCGGTGGCGACCACCTGATCGACGGTTGAATGTGGGTCATTAAATAGAAAGACGATACTATTTTGAGTCATTTTGTAGCCGAGGGCGATGACTTCGTCACCTGGAGCGATGCTTCCGTCATCGGTATTGATGTAGATAATGCCAGTTTCATCAGCAACTAATAATATGAAATTCTCATTCATGCTTTGCGAATTTAAGACGACACATTGAATAACGAGCGTTTCTTCGTCGCTATCAGGCAATAGTTTTAACTCCGCGATTGTGATGATGATGTCGGGATCAACATGAAGTTGAATATCAAAGGTCTCGTTAACCGTTTCATGAAGGGTGGCATGAACATGGACATCAATGTAGATTTCGCTCGCAACATCATCTGAGATACGCTTTGTTTCGATATTGTATTGGCTGGCATAAGTACCAAAAGGTTCATAAACCAAAGTAATCGGCACGATGGCGTGTTCGGCGGGTAAATCGACGAATTGTCCTGGGAAATATGTCGGAGATTCGAAAGCGCTTCGGAACATGCTTTCAAGGAGTGTCAATAATTCTTCATCTCCACCTTCGCCATCGTAATCTAAATTAATAAAATCCTCATGCCCATTGTAAATGAGCATCAAAGTGGTAACTTCTTCATCCATGTTCGGCAAAATTACTCCACGAATATTGACTCTGAATCCATTGTAGTCTTTGATGTATTCATAACTTTCTTGTCCAAATACTCCGATAGGGAGGCTTTCTTCTCCATCAACAAGGGTAATTATATGAGTATCATAATCCATAATAATCGTCCCGTTTATTTCTGCATAAACAACCCAGTTAGAGGGGCTTTCCGGATTAAGAGCATTGTAAGAGGCTACGCTCATAACACTTGGAGCAAGAAGAATGTCATTATTGTGCGAATAAATATCGACACTGATTCCATAAATTAAATCGCCATTTATGACAATCAAACCTTCTTCTACCGCCAAATAACCGCCAACGCGAACACTATCGCCAACTTCAGCCTGCTGAAAGCCAAAGGCAATCACGGTGTCGCTTGCATCGCAAATAATGGTTATTTCCATCTCGCTTGAGGAAACTAAAGTAGTACCGCTGACGAAATGGAGATTGGTATCTTCAGGGCTAAGGGCTTTAAACTGTGCGATTGATAGCACCGGATATGCCGGGTCAATCGCCCATTTAGCATAAAGGGTAAAATCGGTATCTGGCATCACGGAAAAAGTATATTCAGCCGTCAAGCCTTCATCGCTATACCATCCATCAAACAAATACCCGGTTCTGGTCGGCTCACTCGGCACCACTACCTCAGAGCCAATCGTTTGTGTTAATGGATCAACCGCAGACCCACGCTCGGTATCGAAGGTAATAGTCGAATGTGTATGCACACAACTATAAGTCAAAATCAATGAAGTAATCGTTAAATCACCGCTCCCGCTATTAGCAAGCGAAAAGAAATAGGGATCGGTAGTAAAATAAACCGTCGTTCCCGAAGTTAACACTTGCGAGTTTCCCAAAGTCGAGACAGTCGGACCATTTAATAAAGTCGCCTCGCCACCAGAAAAAGTCACGACAAATGATTTAATCGACGTAATTCTCGTATCAGGACTATTGATTAATGTGCCATCTTCGCCTAGGACAACATGTTGTCCCGTTGCTCGTTTGGCGTTCGTGTAGTTAAATTCAACATAGCGGGCAAATCCTTCCCCACTTCCGTATTGGTCGGTGCTCAAACTTGCAGGAGTATTAGCCTCATTAAGCGTGATCGTATAAATAGGTCCTTCGCCATAAATTAATTGTTTAAGCGACTGGCTATTTCTGGCGATGGCAAAGACAGCTACTGATGAAACTAGACAAATGGTAGTAAACAAAAGAAATTTGCGATTCTTTTTCGTCATTAAATCCTCATGCATAATTTTTACTCCTTATTGCATATATCTAATTGTTGGCGACATGATAAAACATCTTTTAGCCAATTCATGATATTTTCTCTAATACTAGTTAGATACCTATTCAAAAAATAAATCAATAGTTATAAAGGTCCCAATTATATAACTTTAATTATTTGACACGAGAAAATAACAAAAGAACATCATGTGGTGATGGCAGTTTCGCTGATAACTTTTAGTGGCAATTTAAAATAGAGATATGGAATGAATCATAATATATTTACATATAGAATTAGTATCTAAAAATAGCTGCCACACCTAAATTTGTTGGCATTTTCTCTTTGTCTAGGATGAAAACCTTTGCTCCGGTATTCAGTGCTTCCTGCGCCATATCATCTAAGACGTCGTCAATATTAGGATTATTTAGTTCTCCGATAACTATTCTTTGCGTAGTTCGATGAATTTTTCCGGGTATGATTTTGTCTTTTTCGACAAATAGCGTATCGACTCGGGCATCAAGCAATGCTTTTAAGATAATATCTATTTGATTAGAACTAAGTTTTCTTTCTATAAGATTATGATATTTGTCAATGGCTTGATTAATAACAAGGTCAAATCTTTGATCGTTAATTATCTTAAGACCTTCTTTGGCATCATCAATCGACCCTTCTAAAGATTCTTCGATTAGATACGAATTAGTCGATATTTTTTTAAAATCATAGTGAAAGTCCTTATTCGCCAAAAGAACTAAAGGTAATTTTGCTTTGCTAGAAATGTTTTCAGACACAAAGCGGTCAACATGCTTGAAAAACTTTGCTCGATCAATATCTATATCATCTGTCTTGTCGCCGTGGCCATGGAAAGACGAACTAGATATACCTCCATAGCTTCCTTGCACGACGTGTTTCTGCGTGCTTTGATAACCCAGGATTTCTTCGAGAGTCGTCTTGGCATCGGCCTCAAGGGCGATTGGCACAATATCGTAATAGTTGCCTTCATAAATGGCAAATGAGTCCGCTTCAAGTTGAAGCACCGTATAGTTTTCGATACCTTGATAATACTCAATCATCGGTTTGGTGTGAAAACTGCTAGCGACAACAACAATAGATGGCATCTCCTTTTCCAGACGATAAATAACAATTTCCTCAAGGGTGGCAAAAAGGGCCAAACCATCTTGGGCATAATTCCATAAGGAGCGATCGTTTTCCATAATTTCCAAATTAGATATCAAAGGAGCAATTTCTTTATGAGAGTATTTCTGCTCAAGTGATGTTTTGGCTTTCTTTATCAAATTTTTAAAAACGATTTCATCGTGCCTGCGATCAATTTTAATACGATGAGTAGGCATATAAAGCGAGAGACGCGGTCCTTCGACACTAAGCGGCATCTGATTGGGAAATTCGGTACAAATTTTGTAAATCATAAAATTCCATCCTTTCAAAGGCACGCTTATTAGCACATTTAATTGAACAAATGCGCGCCCTTATGCCTTCATTATACTCTATTTAGTACATATTTCATTTATAAGACAATAAAACGAAGTAAAATACGAAATGAACCGCAAGAACAATGCGATCAAGGATAGGAAATGGGATTAGATTACAACAGTTTTAGTTCTTTTTTTGATTACCCGAATAATCTGAACGTTTGTGATAACTATTTGCTTTTGATGGCTGCTTGTCTCCATAGGAACCTTTGTATTTGCTCTGAGAATGGGCTGAACTTCCATATGAAGTAGATTTTCCACTATGTCTTGGTTTAGGGTTAGAAGTCTGTGATTTATTACCACTGCTTGCTTCTGGGGTTTGTGGTTTATTTTCCACCGCTTCCTTAGCGGAAAACTCAATCGGGATTTTTAGCACAGGTATTTCCATACCAATATGCTTTTGCACATCTTTTAAAAGTGATAATTCATCGCGAGAACAAAAGCTGATTGTTTCTCCGACTTCGCCAGCCCGTCCCGTTCTTCCCATCCGATGAAGGTAAGTTTCAGGAGTTTGTGGCATATCATAGTTAAAAACATGTGAGATAAGGCTTATATCAAGCCCTCTGGCAGCGATATCGGTGGCAATCATAATTCTGCTTTCATGAGCTTTAAAACTCTTTAGAGCGGCCGTTCTGGCGTTTTGACTTTTATTACCATGAATGACTTCGGTTTTATATGATTGATTTAATAATTTCTTTGTTAAGCGATTCGCGCCGTTTTTTGTGCGGCAAAAAATAAGGGCTGATGAAATGTTCTTATCTTTCAGCATATGAATGAGCAGCTCGGCTTTATTTTCCTTTGACACGCGATACAAGCTTTGCGAGATCGCAGAAAGCGGCCGTTGGACGCTACCAATGGAAATACGAACCGGATGATTAAGAAGACTTCCTGATAGACTAAGAATTTCTTTTGGCATGGTCGCTGAGAAAAGCATTGTTTGGCGTTCACTTGGAAGCTTAGCGATAATCCTTCTTATATCGGGCAAAAAACCCATATCAAGCATTTGATCGGCTTCATCGAGAACAAAGTAATTAACTTTACTTAAATCAACAAATTTAGAGTCGGCTAAATCTAATAATCTTCCTGGGGTGGCAACGAGAATATCAGTGCCACTACGGAGATTGTGGATTTGTGGTCCTTTGGCCATTCCGCCAAAAACAACACTGACTTTAACTTTGCAATACTTGCCGTATTGCTTGATTGAGGCGCCGATTTGAGCGGCTAATTCTCTAGTTGGAGCGATGATTAAACTCGTCAAAGTGGGCAACTGATAAGCCGAACGATTCGAAATTATTTTTTGTAATAATGGGATAGCGTAAGCGGCTGTTTTACCTGTGCCCGTCTGTGCGGTACCAAGCAAATCAAAACCATCAAGCAAAGGCGGGATGGCCTGAACTTGAATCGGGGTCGGATCGACGTAGTCTAAATCGGTTATCGCCTTTAGAATCGAATCATTAATCTTTAGTTGTGTGAAATACATATATTTTTCCTTTTAGTCAGTAAATCAAGAATCGCGACTAGCTACTGACTAAGCGGAATACTTTTTTAGGGACGGCTAATAATAGCATAGTTTACGCGATTGTGCACGTTTATACGCATTATGCATGAAAAAATAAGAAACATGGCATCCCAGGCTTAAAAAGTGGCGCTAGTTTCTTTTGCTTTGCATTCGAAAAACACAATAATGATTGGGAATTGAGCTTCGTTAAGCCAAACATCAATTCCTATCTAGATATTATTCAAAGGATTTTAAGGCATCAATCATGTTTATGCTTTTAATTTTAGGATATGATATTAGGTAAACAAAACCCAAAAATACATACGCCAATACCAACGTCAGGATGTAACTCAACCAATCAACCTGATTACTGAGTCTCACACCATCGATAATAATCGAACTAATAATGGAAAAATGCAGGAGTCTTCCAAGGCCGAGTCCCACAAGAATTGAGATCGTTGATATAATCGCCGATTCTCTAAACATATATCCTGTTACCTCAATCTCTTGATATCCCAAAACCTTGAGAGTTGCGATTTCTCTATTTCGAGAAACGATATTAATTAAAGAAATATTATAATTTATTATAATCGCCAGGGCACAGGCAAAAAGAATGAGGACGACAATAATGCCGTTCATGCTTTCTGAAGTTTTGTTAAACGAATATTTAATATCCTCCTTAAAAGATACGTTAATCACATTCTCATCATTTTTAAGTTCATCTCTAAGGGCATCTTTCTCCGCGTCCATTTTTAAGCCGGTCGTCACATAAATCGCATTATATTCTAGGCTATAATTCGATGCAATCAAACCGCTGGAAATATAGACGACATCGCCAAAATAATAATCAATTACGGCCGTCACCATAAACTCACTCTCTATTCCTTGAAATTCAATGCTGATGACGCTGCCTTCTTTGATGCCCTGCTTGGCAGCAAAATCGTTTGTTACCATCACGGAATTTTCCATCATATCGATATCATTTCGCTTCGTATCTTTAAACTGGATGAAGCTATTAATGTCTTTTAAGACATCGGGAATAATCAGACTCATATATTCTTCATTATTATATAAAGCTGTTTTAAGCATCACGTTGATCTTTTCGTATTGATTTATCGCCGCGATATCGACCATGTTAGGATTCGTTCCAATTTCTAAATCATATTTCAGCATTTGTTCGTATTGATACTTACCGGCATAATCAACGGCATTTTTAATGCCGAAACCCGTCAATAATAAGGCGGTGCTGCCAGAAATACCGACTAACATCAAAAATAGATTTCGTTTATGCCTAAAGATATTTCTGAATGTCGATTTATACTTAAACTTTATTCGATTCCAAATAAACGGCAAACGCTCCAAAAATATCTTTTTTCCGGGTTTCGGCGTTTTCACTTTTAAAAGTTCGGTTGTCTTTTCTCTTAACACGCTATTGAGACTAATGAATGTCACCAATACGACCGAAGCAATCATAATTAGCGAAATAATCGAGATATACATATAGTGATATTCAATCGATAGAGCTGGCAAATTGTAGGATGTCAGGTAAGCATTATAAATAATTGAAGGAATCAGATATATTCCGAGGGCGATGCCCAAAAGAGTTCCGATACTTGATGATATCAAAGCATAAAGCAAGTACTTGCCCATGATTTTAAACTTGTCAAAACCAAGCGACCGTAACGAGCCAATCTGCACCCGCTGATCAGAAATGATTCTTGTCATCGATGATATTGAAACAAGGATAGCAATCATAAAGAAAAATATCGGAAAGATGAATGAGATGACTTCCACAATTTTGACGTCAGACTGAAATTTCACAAAGCTTTGGTTTTGCGATAAGGTCGTAAAGTAATAGTCGTTAAAATCTACTTTCAAGTTTTTGACATTTTCGTCAATAAACGTTTTATACCCATCCGTAAACATATCGAATTTATTCGATTCTTTAATCGTCACCGCCAAATTAGAGAAGACAATTTCAGGCATGAAACTTTGGTCAGCATAAATCATCGTTTCAATCGGCCGTTGATTAAGCGCCGATACTTCCTGCACATAGGCGAAATACCAAGGATTTTGAACGATTCCGACGACGACAAAGGTTTGTTCTAAAAGAGTCGTTTGATATCCAATTTCGATATCCATTAAATACACTTGTGATTTTTCGACAACAACCTCGACAATATCTTCGTTTATTTCCGGAAAACGTCCTTCCACAAGCGACAATTGGTTTAAAATAATACCCCCATCAAAATCGAGCAATAAAATACGGGCCATATGTTTACTATCATTAATCTCAATAGGCTCATCAACCGTTAAATAGGGCATTATTTGATCAATTTCATCACGAGATCTCAATTCTTCGATTTGTCCATCGCTAAATGCTGATTCGGATTGAATAACGACATCAGCGATGTGATAGTCACTATAATATTTTTCTACGCTATATCTCATATTCGGGGCCGTCGTCAAAAGACCGACTAAAAAAGCAACTCCGGTGGCGACAATAAGAACTAAAGCGAGCAGTTTGGTCGCAAGATAGCCCATATCTTTAAAGATATATTTACTATATTTTTTCATTGCCAGAGTACATCGTCCACATTTTTGGGAGCCTTATTTATCGTTATTTCGCTTACTTGTCCATTTTTAAAATGAATAACCCGATCGGCAATTTCGGCAATCGAGAGGTTGTGGGTCACCACAATCACTGTTTTCTGATAAATTTTACACGTATCATATAAAAGCTGAAGAATGGTTTTACCGGTTTCGATATCAAGGGCTCCGGTTGGTTCATCGCACAAGAGGATTTTCGGATTTTTGGCAATTGCCCGAGCAATCGACACCCTTTGCTGTTCTCCGCCTGAAAGTTGCGCAGGAAAATTTTGCATACGCGAATGCAGTCCGACTTGCTCTAAAACCATTTTTGAATCAAGCGGCGATTTGCTAATTTCGGAAGCAATCTCAACGTTATCTAGGGCCGTTAATTGCGGTAATAAGTTATAAAATTGAAAGACAAAACCAACTTCATATCTCCGGTAATTCGTTAACTTCTTTGCGTTTAACTCACTAATTCTTTGCCCATCGACAATCATTACGCCGTCAGTGACGACATCTATGCCACCTAAAATATTTAGAATCGTTGTTTTGCCCGCCCCACTCGGCCCGACAATAACACAAAATTCACCTTCAAGAATTTCAAAATTTACCTGGTTGTTCGCATTTATTATTTGCGTACCAACATGGTATGTTTTGGTTACATTAATGAGTTCGATTATTTTCTTCATATTTTTCTCGCGTGTTACGTGTTATTGGATGCTTTATATACTCGTAATTTTGTCTAGGCAATTTTGCACCTGTCTCCTATATATTTTTGTCCATAAATGCATTAAAGTTTTAGAAAATCGAATAAATCAGAGTTAAGTTGATCTTGATGTGTATAAGCAAGACCATGAGGAGCGCCTTTATATATTTTCAAAATTGCCTTCTTAACTATTTTTGAGGATGCGAGTGCTGATGAACCAACGGGAACGATTTGATCATCGTCGCCGTGAATAATCAGCGTTGGTATATCAAATTTCTTTAAGTCATCGGTAAAATCTGTTTCGGAAAAGGCCTTAATGCAATCGTATGTGTTCTTGTGACCAGCACTCATGCCTTGAAGCCAAAAAGAATCAATCATACCCTTCGTAACCTTAGAGTCGTCCCTATTCGCCCCGAAAAAAGGTCCTGATGCAAGATCTTTATAAAATTGCGAACGGTCTTTAAGACAGCCAAGACGAATCTTGTTAAATGCCTCGATTGGTAAACCTCCTGGATTCGTTGGAGTCTTTATCATCAAGGGTGGAACTGCCGAAATCAGAGCGACTTTTGCTAGACGTTTTGTTCCATAACGACCGATGTAGCGGCTAACTTCGCCACCGCCGGCGGAGAAACCAACCAAAACAGCATTCTTTAAATCAAGCGCTTCAATAAGCTCGAATAAATCATCGGCATAGGTATTCATATCGTTACCATTCCAAGGCTGACTGGAGCGGCCGTGACCACGACGATCATGAGCAATACAGCGATAGCCCTTTGAGGCTAAGAACAACATTTGTGCTTCCCAACTATCGGAATTAAGCGGCCAGCCATGACTAAACACCACCGGTTGTCCCATTCCCCAATCCTTATAGTAAATTTGCGTGCCATCTTTCATAACGATTGTACTCATAATTTCCCTCCAGTTCTATTGATAAGAGTCTCAATTGCTTATATAACATCATTATATTTTATTTGACACTTATTTCATACAAATAACCATTAACGGATAAAGAAATATTACTATTTTGTCGTCAAGATAACCAAAACAGTTTCATTTCATCGTAAATAGGACATTCTTTATACTCTCCTGGCAGAGATGGCATCGATCAAGTCTTCAAAGAAGCTCTAAGTAAAAAACCTTGAACGAAGTTTGCTGCAATAAATAGGGGTAATTACATGACTTTATTGCCACATAACTAATAAATATTCGCATGATTTTAGCATTTAGCAAAGACTGCCAACGTTTATCCGTTTTTGTTAGCGAGCGTTAGTCTAAACAACACATTGTCAGTCTTGAACACAATTGTTTCTCGAAATAGTAGTAATTCTATAAGCTACCAATCGATTCAAGTGAAAGTATCAATATTATCTAAAAGGAACAATTCACGTTTCAAAATTGATTTTAAACTTCAAATTTCCTTCACTATCACA
>JBAYBO010000023.1:0-15778 GCA_041669225.1 Bacilli bacterium
GATTTAAGAGAATCTTTAAAAAGGGATATGACTTGGCTAGGATTTAGATAACAACATAAGTTCCGTTTGACATAGCAATACCGAGGGCATTAACTGCAGCGTAGTAGGCCCAAGTTGTGACATCCGATTCAACTAGATAAATGTGGTTACAACTCGAATTAAAATACAAAGTGCTTGATAAAACGAGATTATCAATATAAACCACATATGTTTCCGTGATAGCGAGGGTTGGCGAAATGCTTAGCGAAGAAGCCGTAATATCGTTCAGAACAATAATCGCTAATTCAGGAGCCACAATCGAGGCGATGATTAATTCACCAGAGAGGGTGATGTTTTCAAGATAGATTAAATTTAAAATAGCGAATTCATCATTGAAACGTCCAATCTTAAGATTGGCAAAGTTGGAATTCGTAATATATAGTTCTTCTAATAGTGGGAAAGTCGAACTTTCATCACCAATTCGCAAATCGCCCAAGATTGTCGTAAAATTAACCGTTAGCTCCGTCAATACAGGAAAGGAAGTAGCTCGTTGTCCAATTTGAATTGAGGTTGCAGAGACATTGCTTATGTCAATACTTTCCAAAGCCGCGAAAGTGTCGGTGTCAGTGCCAATAACAATCGCGCTGAGTGATAAATTGAAAAGTTCAATCATCGTCATGTTTGGCTGGTCACCTTGAATTCGTATTGAAGGATAGAAAGCTTCAAAGGTGATGCCATCAAGAATTAGAGAATTTAAAGCGGACGGATAGGTCGTACTTTCATATATTTCTAAAACCTTACCCTCGGCAATAAAAGCAACTTCATCGCAAAGCTCCTCTACATCACCCATTAGGTGCGTGGAAATGAAGATGGTTTTGCCCGCGGCTTTTAGTTCAAGAATAATATCTTTAATAATTCTGGCGTTCGTGGGATCTAAACCATTCGTTGGCTCATCAAGAAATACAACTTTTGGATCATTTACAAGCGCTCTGACAAAGTTAAGGCGGACTTTCATACCTTTTGAATATTGCCCGACCTGTTGGTTTTTCGCCTCACCCAAGCCAACGCGGATTAATAAAGCCTCATAATCGATTTCCCGTTTATATAAACTGGCGAAAAAAGAAAGATTTTCCATGGCCGTCAGTTTATTGAAAAGAACCGGCATTTCAAAACCGACGCCGATCTCTTCATAGAAAGATTGATTGTAATGTTTTAACGCTTTTCCGAAATAAAGAATTTCTCCCTCAAAATCATTGAGGAGTTTAATCATGACTTTCTGAGTTGTGGATTTTCCCGCGCCACTTGGGCCTAATAATCCAAATATAGTTCCTGTTTTAACATTAAAAGATATGTCGTTAAGAACATTTGACTGTTTTTTATTGTAGCGGTAATTTACATTTCTAAGCGCGAATGCGTATTCCATATGTGTGTCTCCCAATCAGGTGAAGTGAAGTTACTTACTTTTTGCCAGTTAGCAATGTATGCCAACTTTACGTTAATTGTAGAATATTTCTTACTTTCATGACATTATTTCTTTAATGCACTAAACCAAAGATAATCTAAGAAAGGATAAAAAGGGAATAGAAGTTCCATGTGTTTGACGTCCCGCGCAAATTATTTGAACAAAGTGACATTAAATATTATTAAAGTGTATCAATTTCATATAAAGTATGTTATATTCATATTGACGACAGGGTTTTGATACCCTGATAACGCTTATTAAACAACGTTGTATTTGTTCGCTCACCCACGAGTGTGAAGGACAAGCCAAGAGTCGTCGTTAACTTATTGGCAAATTCTATTTTGATATCCGCTGCTAGTGCTCAGAAGTGCTGATTTCTAATTCTAGGACGGTTTGTTCTCGTACATTCTTTCTTTGAGGCTTTACCTTAATTGAGGGAAGGAAAGGAATAGTAGATTATGGAAGAATTTAAGCTTTACACGATTGAAGAAATTTCAGTCATTCTAAAAGTCACGCAACGCACTATTTACAACTATATAAAAGACGGACAACTTAAAGCCGTTAAAATAGGTAAATACTGGCGCATCAAACACAATGATTTTCAACTACTAATTGACCTTGGCACGAAGAACTAGTTTCATTAATTAGTCGATTGCCCATCGTAAAGTATTAGGCAACTGGCACATTTCGGTCGGTGGCTTTTCATATGCAAACTTTATGTAAAGGAAAAGCTGGCTCTGCCCATTGTAGGCATCACCAGCTTTAACTAAGAGCTGACCATTTACGCCACTTGTTTCCCACTACCGACACTCTCGTGCACAATAAGTTAGAAATAAGCGGAAGCAACGATCACGCTAATTGGGTTCAACAACGATAGCAGAGTTTAAAGTTACCGCTGTTTGTGCGAGAAGCCGGCCGTTTAGCGACGAGTTAGTTCCCATCGAAATATTGACCATGCCAATCACATTGCCTTCAAGGTGGGCGTCAGTACCAACTGCGACCGTATCAGCTACGACCCAGTAAATGTTCTTGGCTAACGCGCCGCCTGTGAGCTCGACACTAATACCTTCGGCTTGCGTCAGTTTTCCCGAGATTTGGAATATCCAAGTATCGGTCGCGCTGCCAGATAAGGTTAGTTCGGTATCGATGTGTACATCGTTACCCCATTTATAAACTCCGCCGACTAGTGTTTGACCACTCAAATCACCGGCAAAGAGTTCGGTTTCATCAGCAGCTAATCCCATCCCATACGTATATGCCCCTTCCATATCCAATACTGCCGTTGTTAAATAAGTCGGAGTCGGTTCCGCATAATCAGAGGCATAAATATTGCCGCTTGCGTAAATCGATTTCGAAAATTCATTGGAAGCATCAGCTACGAGTTCAAAACCAGTGATTCCACTGGCAGCGACAGGGCTAGCACCAAGATTTCCGGTTACGTAGGTCGTACCGGTCGTTGAGATGCCGGTCTTAGCTAACACGGCGAAGTCGCCAGCCACACCAAGATCGATACTTTCGCCAACTTCTTCGACATAAGTCCCAAAAGCCTTGGCGGCATTAAAGACATCCGAAGCGTCAGCTAGAGCTAACACAGCATCATCAACTTGTGCTTGGGTTGCATCGACGTTATCGATGACGGCTTGTGCCGCGACGATTGCGTCGTTATAATCTGCAAGTACGGAGGCACTTACCCATTGATCTTCGGGTAAGATGTCTGAACCATCAACACTGATTTCGACCGAGTTTTTATTGAAAATCGCGGCTTCGACAGCGTCAACTAAGGCTGCTTTTGATTCGGCAGCTTGGTTCGAGATGGTAATTGCTTTGACACCAAAAATGTCTGGATAGTTCGCCGAAGTGGCTTTGACGTTAACTACACCATCGGCTAAAGCACTCAACAATCCAAGTGGACTTATCAATGCTTCTCCAGTGTCGTTTTCAACTGACCAGATGACGGATTTGTTGGACGCGTTGCTTGGCAGAATTTCGACCGACATTTGTAGGGTTCCACCATTGACGGTGATAACCGATACTTGACCTTCGGCCCTGACGTTAATTTCTGTCGGAGCGACAACAGAGGAATTGACGGTTGCATCCGCTAAAGTAATCGCTGTTTGCGCTAACAAGCGTCCGTTAATCGACGAACCTGAACCCATCGAAATAGCTGTTTGCGCAAGAATGACACCTTCAAAGTGAGCCCCGGCGCCGATTGTGACGGCTTGCGCGACTAACCAAAAGACATTATCAGCTTTGGCTCCGTCAGCTAAAAGAATGTCAGCACCGACGGCTTGCGTCAGCATTCCAGATATTTGGAAAATCCAAATATCGGAAGCACTACCACTCAAGGTAACATCAGAACTAATAACAACGTTATTACTCCATTTGTATATTCCGCTACTTAATGAATGACCGCTTAGATCGCCTTCATATAATTCGGCGTAGTCAGATGGAACCATTTCCATGCCGACGTTATAAGCAGCTTCCATTTTTTCTTCCCAAATCGGGACATAAATAAGTATTAATATTTTGTAGAATCGTCGATCTTTTTTGCCTTTGCATACTGACCGTTACTTTTGCGAGGAGGTTTTGAAGACGGGGGATTATCGCTACCGCTTTGTTCGGAAGAGAAGCCGTCATGTGTGAAACCTTCTATTATGATTTCTTCCACGCTGGCGTAACGCCCATCTACGTCACGTGGCTTTTCGTCAATGACAGTTTCTAATTCTTTCTCTTCGTTTCGAGGTAAATGAATGCTTTTCTTTTTTAAGTTCATGTTTTCTACCGCCTTTCTAAGCAAATGACTCTGAAACAAAACAAGGATTGAGGTTTTTAAAGACTTAACTCGTTCAAACGTGTTTTGTTTCCATTTACGCGTTCAGTATAACTTAAAAATTTCATATTGTATACATTATCTTCATTTAAGAGTATCTATATGCTTTATGTTTCATAACGTATTCAAAAACTTCAGCACTGAGTACAGTATTTGACAACAAAGCCCTGAAGAAAGATGTGATGCGGGGCTAATTTTAAGCGAAATTGAGTGACAATATATGTTTTTGTGAAGAATTGGTATTTACAGTATGAAAATATTCCCTTATAATATAATTCGAAACAAATCTTTTGTTATCAAATTAGTACGGAGGGGAAAGGACATTCAATGAGCGGATTTCAGCTTTACACGATTGAAGAGACGACGCAGATCTTAAAAGTTACGCAAAGAACGATTTACAATTTTATTAGCAGCGGTCAATTAAAAGCAGTTAAAATAGGAAAATATTGGCGCATCAAACACGCCGACTTGCAAGACTTTATAGATAACGGCGGCAGCAATCGAAATATGGAGCTTACCAACAAATAGTTTTAGTTGGTTTTAGAAAAGTCACCTTCAATCGGTGACTTTTTTTATTTCACTCTTTTCCTGCGGAAAGCTTTCAATATACCTTTATGTATGTAAATGTATGTTGATAAAACCCTTTCTATGATAAAATATGAATATGAAATCTTTTAGTGCCGTTCTTCGTTCTTTGCAATTTTTGAAATAAGTTGCTTAGCGATAAAAACGAATTATTAAGAACCTTTGGCTCTAAAAAATTAGATTCAAATATTGAATCAAGGAGAAAAAACTTATGAGTGCAATGACATCTGCTGACAGGAAGCTGCGCAAAGCGGTGATGGCTGGTTTTGAAATTCAAGCCGCTGAGTTCCAATGTTTAGAAAACAAATATTTCTTCTACAAAAAGTTTTATGGAATTTTTGATGCTGAAACTAATCAAATTCGTTTTCGGGCCGAATCGAAAGTAGAAGAGCGAGAGGTGTACATAAATATCTCCGATAAAAACGATCAAAGGAAATATGTTATCACCCACATAGAAAAAAATGATGTGACTGATTACCTCGTCAAAGTTCGCGATCAAGAATATAGCGTCAAATGCTTTTTAGCTAACGTCCAAGTCATATAAAAACACCAGATAATTAATTATTTATGCTTAATGGTTCATTTCAATCGATGTAATTATTAATGACTACGTCATCACTGACGTTTGTTATTCATAAAACAAAAAGGGAAAGGAGGAAAGCAAGATGCAAGAAGAAGAGAAGAAAGGTTTTTTTGCGAATCTGTCGGAAAAGGCTTCAGACAAAATTGATGAAATTCAATTAAAGGATGCCATCTCTAAAAGTTTCGAAATGCAAGCGACACAATTTCAGAATGTTGAAGCTCAGCTGTTATTAGGCGGTAAGAAATTTTACGGAATTTATAATAAGCGGCGCCAACAAATCCGCTTTAGAGTCGAAGACAAAGTTGAAGAACGCGAAGTTTTTAAAAACGTCTCAGACTCAAATGATGATCAGAAGTATGTAATTAAGAAATTGTCAAAAGACAACATCAAGGATTACATGGTTCAAGTCAAAGAAGCCTCCTACCCCGTTAAATGTTATGTTGCGAATGTAGATATTATCTAAAGGCTCCCCCCGTTTGACAATATGTGCCGATCAATGATTTGCACATCGTGTCATAAAGAAAAGCGAGATGAGCGGCCAAGTGGCCAATCATCTCGCTTTTTTATTTGCTGAATTAGTAGTTATTCAAGGTAACCAAGAATACCTACTAATATACATCTCTTTCAGCTAGAGATGGGGGGTTATTCAGATCTTAACGACATCATGAAAACGTATAGGCTAACAAAAACTCCTAAGATCGACAAAACACCAGCGCTAATTAAGCCCCAACCCATCGCCCACGTTGTTTCGTAGACTGATGTGTTGCCTAAAAGTGTCAGTGTTGTTTTTGTGTATGTCGGAAGTAGAAACAATAATATGGTCGCGCCAATGAACAAAGCGGCCGACACAATTGTCCCCTTTTTAGATAATAAAGCGATTAAACCAGCTAATGCTGGTAATAAAAACGCAGCAATTCCTAAAAAGCTAGGCTCGATTTGAACGGTGCCAAGCGGTCCTAAATCATAAATTTGTGCGCCGAAAACAGATTGCGCACCAGAATAAACGGCCTCTGAATCAATATCGATAAGAGCTGGCAAAAAGAGCATGAGGGTCGCGGCCACGCCAAGAAATAAAGCGACGAGACCAAAGACGTTTTTGCGAACATTGAATTTCATAGTTTTCTCCTTTCATGAAATTGTATGAAGCGAATCAGATAGTAAAAATTAATAACGGTTGCGGAAGATCAAATTAATAATCGATAGAAGTAGCACGGCACCTAGAATAGCAAAACCCATCCCCCAAAAACTGAAAATGGTCATATCGCCAAGACCGGAAAAGTGAGCGATAATTCCGCCAATCGCAGCTCCGGCTAGACCGACAACAATGTTTAAGATGATTCCCATCCGTCCATTGTTTCTGGTGATGAGACTGGCAATCCAGCCAGCAAGCCCACCAAACGCAAGCCATAGAATGAAATACATAGAAATCCCCCTTTCTGTTAATTTGTCGACGGTCGACATTCGTTAATATCTTAACGTTTTGTGGCGTCTTAATCGTCGAAACAAATTCTAAGGACATCTTTATAATGTTCCTATATATGCATATTGTAAACACAATTTGATATTATTTACTATTCCAAGTATATATAAATGTATTATATTCATACAAAAATAGTGATAATTTGAATAATTATTATCTGAATGAAGCCAAAGCTTCTTATTAGAAGTAATAATTAACCCCCTTATTCGTCTATGATAGCCTTAAATAAATGCCAAAGGTCCATCAAAGACAGGCTTTTGTAAAATTGAAGTATTTAATGATTAATGTTAAGTCTAATTGGGGGCCACAACTGTAGTGGCATCTAAATTGATGGCGGTTTGAGCTAGTAGACGACCATTAATGGAAGAGGCAGTTCCCATTGATATATCGGTCACTCCCAAAATCGTTCCTTCAACATGAGCTCCGGTTCCAATCATTACTGAATCTGAAACAACCCAATAGATGTTGGAAGCTTTGGCGCCGCCAGAAAGAATCACATCAATATTCGCAGCTTGTGTAAGCGTTCCAGCCACTTGGAAAACCCAAACAGCTGATGACGAACCAGACAGCGTGACGTTTGTATTAATGATGACATTATTACCCCACTTATAAACTCCGGCATCGAGTGTTTTTCCGCTTAAATCGCCCGCGTGTAATTCATTGTAATCAAAAGCAATCCCGTTCGCGTTGGTAAACGCCGTTTCCATATCACCAACGGCTTTTGTTAATTTTGCGGGTGTCGGATTTGCATAATCAGAGGCATAAAGATGACCGGTGACATAGCTCGAATCGGAAAATTCATTGCTTTCGTCAATCGTTTCCGAAAAACCGGTAAAGTAACTTGCGGCGGCTGGACTAAGCCCAACATCGCCAGTAATTGAGGTTACTCCCGTGGTTGAGACTCCAGCTTTGGCCAAAACAGCAAAATCCTGGGCGTCGCCAATGGACAAGTTTTGAGGAGTGGTTGGCCCACAACTTGTTAATAAAGCAGAAGCAAGAAATAACATTGTTATAGTGGCAAAGGTGTTTGAGCGGTAAAATTTGGTATTCATTTAAATACTCCTTTCAAAAGAACGACTTTTTTACTATTAACCTTAATTTGCTTGTTGCATCGGTTTTTATTCATCAATAAAGCCAATGAAATATTTATCAATTCATGTCGGACGTCATTGGTTTTATCGTTATTATTATATCATAGTTTCATATAAACACCCTTATATTCTTATAAAGTAATATTATTTTGCACTATGCAATAAATATGAATTTCAGATAATTTTTCTATAACAATTGCTTTTCAACGCGTTATCTTTCAAATTTCGAATCTATTCGCTTCCTATATTTATAGATTTTCTTTTGCTATAATTTTTATAATTTAAAAAAGTAAATGAGAGCATTAATATGAAAGTTTTAGTTACTGGAAGCAATGGATTTTTAGGCAGCCATATCGTGCGATATCTTCTTGAGTTAGGCTATGAAGTTCGGGCCTTTGTTTTAAAAGGAACACCACAAGATAATTTGGCTAGACTCTCTTATGAAGTCTTTGAAGGCGACTTATTAAATCCGTCCGATATTGAGAAAGCTCTTGAATCATGCGATTACCTGATTCATACGGCCGCCATCACCGATGTGTGGCCAACAAAGAACCCCTTATCCTGGAAAATCAATTATCAACTTGTTAAAAGTTTAGCCGAAATTGTTCGAAAAAAACGAATTAGGAAATATATTCATGTCGGAACCGCTAATTCGTTTGGTTTTGGGAGCATTGAAAATCCCGGAAACGAAGTGATGGCTTTTAACAGCGGAAGATATGGTCTTGATTACATTAACTCAAAAAAAGCCGCTCAAGATTTTTTATTAGCAGAAGCAAAGAAAGACAGTGGGCTACCTGTTGTTATCATTAATCCAACTTTCATGATCGGTGAGAACGATTCAAAACCTGGTCCGGGCGAAATGATAATTTCGGTAATCAAACGCAAGGTTCCGGGTTATTCCGTAGGAGGTCGAAGTTTTGCCGCCGTTAAAGACGTCGCCCATGCCTGTGTGAATGCGCTTGATAAAGGGGTAGTGGGTGAGTGCTATATCACCGGTGGAACCAATTTAAATTACAAACAATTCTTTTCTATGATTGCGAATATGGCTAATGTCAAACCTCCAAGGATTAAAATTCCGACCTTTTTTGCCATTATATTCGCGGGAATTATGCAATTTATTGCGAAGATAAGAAAAAGAAAGCCGCTTCTAACAGTAACGATGGCTAAAATGTCTGGTGATGGTCATTATTACTCATCAGAAAAAGCGATTCGCGAATTAGGTTATGAACAAACCGGTTTAGAGAACGCTCTTTTAGAAGCAATTAAATGGTATGATACGCATGGATATCTAAAATAAGAATGGCAAGCATGAAAAATCTATTAGATAAAGTAGTAATCATTACTGGTGGTGGCAAAGGAATCGGCAGAGAAACCGCCAAACTGTTTGCATTGCAAAAAGCCCAAGTAATTATATCTGGACGGAGCGAAGATTCACTTAAAGAAACGTCTTCTTTGATTATTTCACAAGGCGGAAAATGCGACTATTTCGTCGGGGATGTTACTAATGTGGCTGACTGTGAAAGAATCGTAAATGCGGTTTATGAAAAATACCGCCACCTAGATATTTTAATTAATAACGCCGGCATGAGCATGCGTGGTTTGTTCGTAGATACCAATCTTGATTTGTTCCATAAAATAGTTAATATTAATTTTTGCGGTGCGGTTAATATGACCAAATTTTCTCTTCCTTGGCTCATTGAAAGCAAGGGTAGTGTTTTGTTTATTTCTAGTTTGTCGGCTCTTAAGGGCATTCCCGGCATTGCTCCCTATGGGACCTCTAAGATGGCGTTGACCGGTTTTAGCGAATCGCTGAGAGCAGAAGTTTATCAACACCATGTTCATGTTGGCATTATCTATGTCGGATTTACTGAAAATGACAAAAACAAGAAGATATATTCGGCTTCTGGAGATCTTGTTCCACTTCATCGCGACAAAAATAATGATACGCAAGCAGGAGTAGCAAGAAGTGTTCTAAAGGCAGTTCGTAAACGCAAGCCGGTCATGTATTTGACTTTTGCCGGAAAAATAGCAACCATCATGTATCGCCTGTTTCCTAGAATGTCTGGTTATTTGTTGCGAAAGTTCGCTATGAAAAATAAGGGGTATAAACCATCATGATTATGAGTCAAGCCATTGATTTCTCGGTTCTTTTAAACGAAGAAATAATCGCTTTAATTGTTTTTCCATTACTTTATCTGACCTACTATTTTGGCAATAATTTTTCTTTTATTAAGAAATTTAGGGCTCGTTTTAACGAAGCTCCTGACAATTTTGAAAAATCAGTGTATTTTCGTCGTTTGATGGGTTTTGTGCTTCTGGGTTTAATTCCCTTTCTTGTCACACTATTTTATTTTAAGAAACCCTTATCCTCATATGGTCTTGGTCTTCCGTCTGGAGAATACGCTCTTATATGGTCGCTTATTCCTTTGGTGGTTATCGTGGTTGTTAGTATTCTACGTCCCACCAGTAAAATTGATCTTTCCTATTATCCTGAGGTACGTAAAAAAGATTGGACGACAAAAAGAACAATTATTAACGTCGTTTTTTGGACCCTCTACTTGTTAGGTTATGAATTCGCTCTTCGCGGGATGATTTTCTTTACGACCTTGTATGCATATGGTTTGTGGCCGGCAATTATTATCAACAGCGTTATTTATAGTTTGATTCACATTTTTAAAGGACCCAAAGAAGCCTTTGGAGCTTTTTTTCTTGGGATTCTATTTTGCTTAATTACCTACTATACAAATTCTTTTTGGTTATCATTTATTATCCATGTTCCGATGGCAGTGATTAACGACATTAAAGCCGCAAATGCCACCAAAAAGATGTTAAACGCCGCAAAAACCGAGTAATATTTAGATTTTTGTTTGCGAATTTATAGTAGTTTCACTATTTTGTTTTCAATATTTTCGGGCGTTACTGCAGGCGCGTAGCGATCGACAACTTTCCCTTCGCGATTGATAAGAAACTTCGTAAAATTCCAATTGATGTTTTTCCCCACCAATCCCCTTTTTTGACTCTTGAGATAGGTGTAAAGAGGAGCTTCGTCCTTCCCGTTTACTTCGATTTTAGAAAACTGTTTGAAACTAACATCGTAACGAAGTTTACAAATGTTTGCTATCTCGGCTTCGGTTTCTGGGGCCTGATTACCAAACTGATTGCATGGGAAGTCCAAAATCTCAAATCCCTTATCTCGATATTTTTTAAATAAAGTTTCTAGTCCTTCATATTGTGGCGTGAAGCCACACCCTGTCGCGGTGTTTACAATTAGTAAAACTTTGCCTTTATAGTTGCTTAAGGAAACTTCCTGCCCTTTAATATCCTTCATTTTAAAATCATATATGTTCATAATTTCTATCCTCAATTACATTCTATCGGATTGAACTCTTTCAGCAATTAATGTGCATTTTGAAATAGCAATATTGGGAAAATGAAGAATATACGTTTGTTTCTTCTATCTATTTTGTTTTTTAAATTGCCATTGTCTCATAAACGTATTATGTTAAATAATAAGAAGCACCATGAAAATGAATCGAAAGAAGCAAGATATCCGAGAAATATCGATTAAAAGCATTCCTTATCTCATTCTTTTGGGGCTTTCTTTTATTTCCCTATATGTCTTTTTTTATGATGGTCTTTTACAAGGTGATGATATTATTTTCCATCTCGCCAACATTAGTGACGAATATTTATCATTGCTCAATCAAGGTTCTATCTCTCGAATCTCGACTTATTTAGGATCTAACCTTGGCATTGGCACGCGTCTTTTCTACTCTCCACTATTTCACCTACTTGGGAGTTTGATGTATGTTATCACCCATTGGATGGGCGGGAATGCCGTCACAGCCATTAAAATCGTGATGTTTATTAGTGTTTTTGTTTCTGGTTTGTTCATGTATCGTTTCTTATTAAAAGCCAGTAACGGAAAAATCATCGCCGCGACGATTGGCGCAGCTATTTATGTTTTATATCCTTACCGCATTTTTGATGCGCTATGTCGCGCAGCTTACGCTGAGGCTTTGGCGTTTGTCTTCATTCCTCTTTTCTTTAAAGGATTACATGGGTTAGTTAATTTTAAAGATGAGATTAAGGTTTTGCCGTATATCGAAGTTATCTTTGGCGGGGCATTGCTCTTTTTAAGCCATAATTTAACCGCCATTTTCGGCTTTGTTTTCGGTATCATTTTCTTATTGGCTAACAATAATAAAATTATTGCTTTATGCCGTAAACCCAAATATTGGATAAGCGGGATAGTCTCGATCTTCATTATGCTGGGATTTATGTCGATTAGTATGTTTTCCTCGCTCGAATTACTTAATAGTGGCTTATATAACATCTCGGATGCTCAGCGGATGTGGACAACACTTCAGCATGTTACCGGTCGTATCGATACTGCCTTTAATTACTCGGGTTTTCTAAACTATGTTTATATGAACGGTTTCTTTGCTACTCAAATGGGGCCGAGTATTTTGACGACGCAGATTGTCTCGTTCTTACTTTTGAGTTTTCTATTTTTCTTTTTTAATCACGCCTTACGACAGTTCAAGAAAATGCGTCATCTCCACTTTCCCATCAGCGCGGGTAGTTATCTTGGTTTAATGTTTGCTTTTGCAAATCGTCTTGAGGTTATTTTAGGAGCGGTTGTGGTAATCGTGCTGTCATTTTTTATTGATTATATTCTTCACGCTGTTAAAAGCGAGCCATTTAAAAAAGAGACAATCTATAAAGATATCGATTTCTGGTTTCTTATTGGTATTCTAATTCTTACTTTCGCTTTGATAACCCAGAAATGGATATGGCAGATTGTTCCCGAGCCATTTTTGATGATTCAGTTCCCGTGGAGGCTTTTTGCTTACGTTCAGTTCTTTATTAGCTGGGCGATTGGTTTGCTGTGTTATAAATTCGAATTTAAAAAAGCTGTTTCGTATGCCGCGATTACCGCCATCGGCTTTTGTCTTGTCACCAATCAGGCTTTGCCTGAAAAGCGCCTTAACTTTATTCGCTCAAGCGAGCCCGAAAGCACGATAAAGGTTTATTATGGTAACGAAGATTACTTTTTTCCGACCTCTTCTATTGGTTGGAACAAAGAATACATTCCTCAAGTCTTTTTCCAAGAAGATTATGTCTCGGAATATAGCACCTCGCTATATAACAATGTAAAACAAAGAATTATGCGACCATACCAAGACGAATATCCTTTAGAACCGGTTGTGTTAAGCGGGTCCTGCGATACTACGATCACTGAGCGCGTTACGCCTAATTACACAATGGACATTCAAGCCGCGGATGATAGTTTAATTCAAATGCCTTTAATCTTCTATCCTGGATATCGAATTCAGGCTTATGGAGATAATGGAATAAAAACCAATCTTGATGCTTTAAATGTCGATGGTTTGATAGCCTTTAATGTCAATGAAGATTATGGGCAAATCGTCGTCTCTTTCGTCGGAAGTCCGCTTGTCATTACCTCATATGTCTACTTTGGAATATCAATCTTGGGTGTAGCGGGATTAGTTACATATTTCAAATTCTTTGATCGATACAAAAAGAAGAACCTCTAAGCAAGCAAAAATTAGTTTTTGTTTTTGTCACAATTAAACAGTACGTATTTACAGCCATATTAATTGTTAAATAGATGTTTGATCGGTATAATTTTTATGCTAATAAAAGGAGTTTGATTATGCACAACGTAAGAAAAATAAACGACGCGTTATATTATGTCGGTGTCAATGACCTTCACATTACTAGATTTGAAAATATGCATCACCTGAGTAAAGGGATGGCTTATAACTCTTTCGTTTTAATTGATGAAAAAACCGTTTTACTCGATACGGTTGATAAAGTCGGTGGACAGCAATTTCTAGAAAACGTTGAAGCCGCTTTAGCAGGGCGAAAACTAGACTACTTAGTTATCAATCATATGGAACCGGACCACTGTGCCCTAATTAGTGATATTGTTAAAAACTATCCGGAAGTGGTGTTAGTTGGAAATAAAACTACTTTCCGTTTACTCGATCAGTTTTATGCGCTTGATTTAAAAGGCCAATGTATTGAAGTCAAGGAAGGCGACACTCTCGCAATTGGCAAAAGAACCCTAAAGTTTTTCATGGCTCCGATGGTCCATTGGCCAGAAGTAATGGTTACTTATGAAGAAAGCGAAGGGCTCTTATTTTCTGCTGATGCGTTCGGAACCTTTGGTTCCCTGGAAGGAAATCTCTTTACTAATCAGGCCAGTTTTGAAAACGAGTGGTTGGACGAAGCGAGACGCTATTACGCGAATGTCGTTGGAAAATATGGCACTCAAACACTATCTTTACTTAATAAACTTGCGAATCTAAAAATTAATTATTTACTTCCTTTGCACGGACCTTTATGGCACGAAAATGTTGATTGGTATATTAGTAAATACCATCTCTGGGCATCTTATATGGCTGAAGAAAAAGGCGTCGTAATCGCCGTCGGTTCAATTTATGGACATACGGAAGCAGCTGCTGAAATTCTTGCTGGCTATCTTGCAAAGTTGGGGGTCAAAAATATCCGCCTATTTGATGTTTCCGCGACTGACCCGTCATTTATCATTGGCGATATTTTCCGCTTCTCGCATGTTGTCTTAGCTTCTGCGACGTACAACTTTAGAGTTTTCCCACCGATGGAAACATTAGTGAATGATATAGTTGCGATTGGAATAGCCAATCGCCTTTTTGCCATCATTGAAAATGGCTCTTGGGCTCCCAGCGCCGATAATTTGATTCGTCCCCAGATTACTAAACTCAAAAATGTTCAAATCCTTAATCCAGAGAAATTTACGATTAAATCAGCTTTAAAAGAAGAACAACTTTCTGCCTTAATGGATTTCGCCAACAAGATTGCTAAGACAATTTAGGACTTATCTATCTCGTCAGTGTAGAATGATAATGAAAAAGGGGCAATAATCATGAATGATTTCATTGTATCGACAACTCATCTATTAGATGGTTATGTAATTACCGAATATATCGATGTGATTTTTGAAGAGAGCATTTTTGGCGTAAGTATCTCTACAGGTATCAAAGGAATTGGCGATATGTTCAAAGGTTGGACCGGAGAACGATTAAATGCCATTTCTGATCGCATCGAAGAAGTGAAAAACGAAGTAAAAAATTCTTTGATTGGAAAAGCCAAGAAGATGGGGGCTGATGCTCTAATCGGTGTCGATATCGAGACGACGAGAAATCTTAATGACGGAACAATCGGCGTTTCCATTTCGGGAACAGCCGTAAGAGTCGTAAAAGTTATTACAAATAGATAAACGCATAAAAAAGCACGGCTAAATCTAAAACCGTGCTTTTATTTTAAACAATAACTAGTCGTTTGCGCGTCCGGCTGAACCGAGGACGTTAACCATTTTGTCAGCCACTAAATTGGTAATGGCGTTAAGACCGGCATTAATAAACAACCGTGTATCAAATTCTTCGGGTTTCTCGAATAACGCTTTGCGCATTCCTCCGACATAAGCGACTCGAATGTCGGTACCGACATTGATTTTACAGACGGCGCGTCTTGCGGCATCGCGGAGCATGTCTTCGGGAATTCCGACGGCTTCGGGCATTTTACCCCCGTATTTATTCAAAGTATCCAATGATGCCTTCGGAACACTGGAGGCACCGTGTAAAACAAGGGGGAATCCTGGAAGTTTGGCTTCGATTTCTTCAAGGATGTCAAAACGCAGTTGCGGTTTTTGTCCGGGTCTAAATTTGAATGCTCCATGAGCGGTTCCGATCGCAATAGC
>JBAYBO010000024.1:0-15638 GCA_041669225.1 Bacilli bacterium
CATTGCAATCATGTTGAGTTCGCTCCAAAAATGTGCCCGGAATGTGGTGGTACTTATTTCTCGAAAAGCGGATTTGGCACGGAACGAATTATTAGCGAAATCGAAAAATTATTTCCGAATGCTACAACGCTACGTCTGGATAGTGATGTCGGCCGCGTTCGCAATACAATCGCAAAAACAATCGAAGCTTTCCGTAATAAGGAGGCCGATATTTTGGTAGGTACGCAGATGATTGCTAAGGGCCATGACTTTCCTGATGTGACGTTAGTGGGAATAGTTCTAGCCGACATTGGTTTATCTCTTCCTTCTTTTCGTAGTAGCGAACGAGCTTTTGAACTAATTACTCAGGCTGTCGGGCGAAGCGGTCGTGCCGCAAAAGTTGGCGAAGCCATCATTCAAACTTATAATCCGACTCATTACGCTATTCGTTTAGCAGCCGCTCAAGATTATGAAACTTTCTTTAAACAAGAAATGATGGTTCGAAAAGCTCAGCAGTATCCACCTTATACTTATTTGACCAGTGTGCAAATTTCCTCAAAAAATGAAGCTTTGGCTATCGATACCATTCATGCGATTGCCGAAGATATTGACAAACAAAATTATCAAGGGGTGGCGATTCTTGGTCCGGTATCGCCATATATCCATCTTGAACGAGAAACGCATCACCGAATTTTGCTGATTAAATATAAATCCGATGTTGAAATCAAAGAGCATCTTAGTAAATTGCTCGTGGCTTTGCAAAGCAAAGGTCAAATTAATGTTGCTGTCAATGTTGACCCATATAACTTTTAATAAATTGTTTAAATAAACAAGTGATATAATATTTTCATTAGTTAGGAACCACATTATGATAACCATATCCATTATCGGAATTGACCAATACATGGTTGGAACTTATTCCAAAGAACACACCAAAAAACTCGCCGGTCTTTATGGAGTAAAGCCAAGTGAAATTGATTTTCACGCTCCGAATTCTTTTTTCTTTCATGAAGGCTTTGATCAAACATCATGGAATGCATTAGTTCGTATCCACGCTCCACTTGAATGTGAAGGGCTTGAAGACAAAGTTACCGCTTATATATTTAAGACGTTAAAAGACATCGCCGTCCACATCAACATTGAATACGTTTATTATAATAAAAGACATCGCCACTCCTACGTTAATCTCGATTATCCGCGTTTTATTAGCGAACAAAATGCTGTGGTCGTCGAAGAGCCTTCCGAAGAAGAAGACATTTATGATGGCAACATCTTTGCTGACCTAGATGATATAAACAAATAAATAGTTGGGTTTTTAACGACATTTTGTCGTTTTTTATAGTAGAAACAGCACATTTCTATTACTATACTATGTATTGGGGCTAAAAACATGAAAGCACTTGAAATCGTCAAGACCGTACTAACTCAAATCCTCTATCAGGATATTGAATTTCAGCATGCCCTGCGTTCAGTATTTAAAGAGCATCCAGAAAACAAAGAGCACTCAAGTCTCGTCTCCGCGATTGTCGGTTGCGCCCTACGTCATCAATACTTATTTGAACGAATTGTCAAAGATTTGGGCAATGAATATAGCGATGAACAAAAGTGCCTCCTTTATGCTTCTTTAGCTAACAACTTGTTTTTGAAACGAATTGAACACGAAGAGATGATTGGTTATGTTCGCTCAGAGTTTAATGAAGAACAAATGGTGGTCATTGAAAAATTACTTGCTTATCAAGATTCGCCTCGCGAGTTAATTCCTGAATCAATCCCCAATGAATCCTATGAATATTTATCGCTGCGTTTCAACACGCCGGAATGGCTTGTTAAGATGTGGCAAAAGCACTTTGGTCGCGGCATCACTTATAAGTTGTTGAAAAAAAATAATAAACCGCAGTTGCAAAGCTGCCGCGTTAATACTCTTGTTTCCTCGGTCAAGGAAGTTTTAGATGATAATCCCGAATTTCGCGAATCACCGATTGCCGATATGGTGATTTACCAAGGAAAAGCCCCAATTAGAAAAAACAATTTCTTTCAGAGTTTTGATGTCTTCCTTTTGAAGATGGCGGTTAAAGATCTTATGGATAAGGTGTGCATAGAAAATGTTCAGGAAGCCTTTCTTTATTCATCCGAGGACAATTCGGTAATTCGTGAGTTATTTCTTAAATATCATAAGAAAATCGGTCTTAATGTTGGCGTTCCCAACGTTGATGAACGGCTCGATATTTCAAAAATTATTCGTTACAACCAGTTGACAAACGTGAACTTTTTTGGAGCCGAACCGACTTCGATGAAAGCGGCGATTTCCCGCCCTCAGGATTTAGTTATCGTTCATCCTCGCAGTTCTAACTTCGATTTAATTCGGGCTTTCCCTGATTATTTACTGCACTTTAAACGCGAAAGCATCGACGAACTCGTCGCCAAACAAAAAGAAGCGCTTAATAATTGCGCGACTTTTGTCGGTGAAGATGGGGTTCTTGTGTATATGGTTTCGACTATAAATCGTAAGGAAGGCCATTCATTGATTATGGATTTCTTAGATCGGAATCGTGATTTTATACTGATAGAAGAGAAGCAGAAATTTCCTTTTGATTCCCTCGACACCGCGCTTTTTTATGCAATCATGAAACGAAAAGTCGAGGAGATACCGAGTGAATAACATATATGGTATCAGCCACGAATTATTGACCCTCGCGATGCTTGCTAAAGGGCAGAAAGCCTATCGCGCCACGCAACTTTTTACGTGGATTTATGAAAAAAAGGCAAAATCGTTTGATGAGATGAGCGATGTTTCTTTGTCCTTTCGCGAAGTTTTAAAAAATGATTATTATTTTGCTTTGCCAAAGATATATAAATCGCAAAAATCTCAGGACGGAACGATAAAGCTTTTATTAGAACTTAAAGACGGCCATAAAATTGAAACCGCCTTGCTCCGTTATAACTATGGAAACGCTCTTTGTGTTTCTAGTCAGGTTGGTTGTAATATGGGCTGCTCGTTTTGCGCATCCGGACTTCTTAGTAAGCAACGGAATTTAGAAGTGGATGAAATGGTTGGGCAAATTCTTGTTATGAACGAACTTCTAAATGAAGAAGGTAAAGGTGAAGTTGTAACACACATTGTGGTGATGGGAACGGGTGAGCCATTTGATAATTTTGAAAACGTCATGGATTTTGTCCGTATCGCCAATCACCCGAAAGCCTTTGCTATCGGAGCGCGGAGAATTACTGTTTCTACGTGTGGTATTGTTCCGCGGATTTATGAATATGCTGATGTCGGGATGCAGGTCAATCTTGCCATTTCCTTACATGCTTCCAACGACGAATTACGAAGTAAACTAATGCGAATTAATCAAGCTTATCCTCTCGATTCGTTAATCGAAGCCGTTAAATATTATGTTTTTAAAACGGGGCGGCGCGTAACTTTTGAATACATTTTACTATCTGGGGTTAATGATGCAGTGGCTTACGCTGATGAACTATCCGATTTGATTCGTGGCATTGAAGCTTATGTTAACCTTATTCCTTATAACGCAATTGATGAGAAAGGCTATCGGCGCAGTGATGATTTAGCAGTCAAAGCTTTTCAAAATCAATTGACGAAACGGGGCATCACCTCGACAATTCGCAAGGAATTCGGAGCGGATATCGACGCCGCTTGCGGGCAACTTCGTGCGAAGGAGAAGCAATGAGAGTCAAAGGAAGATTCGCTTATCGCATCGATATTGGCCGAGTCCGTGTCTCAAACGAAGATCAAGCCATGGTTTTAACGAACGCTGATGGTGACGTTTTAATGATTGTCTGTGATGGAATGGGCGGTCATAACAAAGGAGACTATGCCTCCAGAACCGCCGTGACAGTTCTTAGCGAAGCTTTTAAAAATAAACCCAAGTTCATTCATTCCTTCTTTGCGCGTCGGTGGCTTTCAAAGCAAATTCATTTAGCTAATAGCGAAATATATAACGCCGCCTTTAGTAACGAAGCTTATAAAGATATGGGCACCACTTTGGTGGCAGCCTTAATCGTTGAAGACCACATCATCATCGCCAATATCGGTGACTCACGCGCATATTCCGTACGCTATGAGGGAATGGAACGTCTAACAAGCGATCAGACATATGTTGACTATTTGTATCGGACCGGAAAAATTAGCAAAGAGGAAATCGCCACTCATCCCAAGCGTCATGTTCTGATGAATGCCTTAGGCATATATCCTTCCTTAACCTTAGATATTACGTCGACACCTTATGTCGGTTTTTCGATTCTGCTTTGCAGCGACGGACTTTATAACAATATTAGCGAAAAAGAAATGCATGCGATTTTAACGACCGAAGAGCGTCCTGAGCAAAAGATCGAAACCCTAATCAAAGTCGCAAATAATAATGGCGGTTCAGATAATATCGCCATCGCCTATTGGGAGGTTCTAAAGAATGATCAAGATCGGTGATAAAATCGATGATCGTTATCGTATCATGAGTCGTCTGGGTACCGGCGGCATGTCAGAAGTATATGAGGCGACCGACGTTATTTCAAAACGCATTGTCGCCATCAAAATCATGAAAGAAGATTTGATGAAAGATTATGAAAATATTCGCCGTTTCAAGCATGAAGTGGCAGCGGTGGCGAGTCTTCAACACCCTAATATTATTAAAGTTTACAACAATGGCGAAGTTGATGGTCGGCCTTACATGGCTAACGAATATGTTAAAGGCCAAACCTTGCATGAGAAATTGCTATTTTTGACAAAAATGCAGCCTTATGAAGCTTGTGAGATTATGCTGCAAGTCTTAAGCGCCGTCGTCTATGTCCATAATCATGGCGTTATTCATCGCGACATTAAGCCTCACAACGTATATTACATGGCTGACGGAACGATTAAACTTGGTGATTTTGGTATTGCCACAAATGAAGAGATGAGCAACGCCAATCCCGATGAACATATTTTGGGTAGCGTTCATTATTTGGCTCCCGAACTTTGCCAAGGCAAAAAACCAACACCGTTAAGCGATATTTATGCTTTAGGAATTACTTTTTTTGAATTAGTGACGGGCCACGTGCCATTTGATGAAGTACTGCCGGTTGATATCGCCGTCGCTCATATTAAACGACAATTTCCGATGCCTTCGAAAGTTGATTCATCAATTTCTCGTGAGGTCGAAAAAATAATTGTTAAAGCATGTCGTAAAAACCCTCTTGATCGCTATCAAAACGCCCAAGCAATGTATGACGATATTGAAAACGTTATGAAAAACCGCAACAATTTTAGAGAAAAAAAGAGCTTGTTATCGCGCATTTTTGGATTTAAATGAAACAAGGTATCATTGTTTCCGCTTATGGCGGTAAATTCGTAGCTGCCGTCGAAGACTCCCTTTTTAACTTGTCTCCGCGCGGAAGTGTCCGCTATAAAAGTGGTGATGTTTTACCAGGTGATAAAGTTATGTTTGATGAAGCGACTGCGACGATTGAAGAAATTCTTCCCCGTGAAAATAAACTGCCGCGACCCCGCGTCAGCAATATATCACAAATAATGATTATGGCCTCAGCGGTCGAACCGGAGTTTTCGCCTCATCTTATTTATAAGACTTTGGCTTATTCTTTAATGTATGGCATCAAACCCTTCGTCGTCATTAGCAAGATTGATCGCCTTGAAGATTTGAGTGCCATGGAACATTTTCGAGTTCAACTTGCCCAAATTGGTTTTGAAGTTATTTTGTATTCCAAAAAATCAAAAATTGGTTTGCTAAATTTGAAGAATAAATTATCAAGGCAAATTACTTTGGCGATTGGTCAAACTGGAGTCGGAAAATCATCGCTGATTAATTTGCTGGATGTGAATTTTAAACGAGCCATTGGCGAATATTCAAAAGCGTTGGGACGAGGTAAACACAAGACTAAGGAAGTAATTTTTCTGCCTTATTCCAATGGATACATCGTAGATTCACCAGGTTTTTCTTCCTTAGAACTTGATTTGTTTAAAGAGGATATCGCAGTATTTTTTCCAGGTTTATCGCAAGCCGTCGGCAAATGCTTCTATCGAGACTGTATGCATATTAACGAAAAAGGCTGCGAAGTTAAAAAGATGATTGCCAGTGGCGTCCTTAGTGAAGAAGCGTATTTGATTTATCAAAAGCTATTTGATGAATTACAATATAAAAACAGGAGGTTTCAAAAATGAAAAACTATGTGGCACCAAGTTTGTTGGCCGCTGATAAAAACAAATTATTCGAAGAGATCAAACTTGCCGAAGATAGCGGCGCTGAATATTTGCACTTTGATGTGATGGACGGAAAATTTGTCCCCAATATTTCATTTGGACTTGATGATTTAAGAAAGATTAGTGCGAGTCATAAAATGATTAATGATGTTCACATTATGATTGAGGATCCCGATTCACAAGCGATTGAGTTTGCGAAGGCCGGTGCCGATATTGTTACCTTTCATTTGGAGGCTTTACCTTGTCTTGGTTGTATGGCCAAAACGATTAAAAGTCTTCATGATCATGGAACAAAGGTCGGTATATCAATAAAACCCGGCACGAAAGCCAATACTCTTGAGCCATTCTTAAAAGATATCGATTTAGTGCTCATTATGTCGGTTGAACCAGGCAAGGGCGGACAAGCTTTTATGAAAAGCGCTTTGCGCAAGATTAAATACTTACGGCGCCTAATCGATCGTCATCAATATAATGTTTTAATCGAAGTCGATGGGGGAATCAACGACATCACAGGCGCTTTAGCTCGTCAAGCCGGTGCTGATATCCTTGTTGCCGGAACTTATTTATTTGGTCATAATGACTTTAAGGAAAGGGTTAATAAACTTAGATAATTATGGGACTTTGGATTGCCTCACTTGTCATCCTCATTATTGCTTTTATGGGAATGCTTTTGTTTGGCTTTTCAAATTACCAAGAAACGTTTAAAGCAAAGTTTTCCATTTTCAATATGTTTCCTTATGAACTTTCGTATCACAATCAAGGGAAATTTTTGATTTTTTATCGTTTCTTTTTATATATTTATGTTGCTTTTTCGATTTCTCCCGCCCTTTTAATGATTAGCAAATACTATCATTTTCCGGGCTATGTTTCATATTTAATCATGATTGGCATACTCTTTGTGATTGCTGCTATTACATTATTGACTCTGCATATTATTCAGGCTAAGTTTGTCCGGCTTCATACTCTTTTGGCTACGACATTCTTTTCTGTCAGCATTCTCGCCTCAGGAGCCGTTTCGATCATTTTAATTAATCTTTATATTTCGAATAATCTCGTTGACACCAAATTGCTTTTAATTGGAATCATCGAGGCCATGCTTGGCTTTGCCGTACTTCTCATCATGCTTAATCCCCGTCTTCGCAATTGGGCAGAGATGAATTCCAAGACAAACGAAGACGGAACAGTCGTCATCGAACGGCCGCGCTTTTTTATTCTAGCTTTCAGCGAATGGCTCGTTATTTTCATTAATTTTGCCGTTCAGCTTTTGCTACTAATCGCTTACTTATAACAATAAAAAAGCCCCATAAGGGGCTTATTTCTTAAAATACTATTAGCCTATTTTCCTGTCTTCATCAAAGTGCGGTGAGCACGGGCTGACATGCGAATGGTTTGCACTTTTCCATCAACTTCGACTTGATATGGTTGCATATTAACATTCCAGCGCCGGCGTGTGGCACGAAGGCTGTGAGAACGTTTATTGCCGCTTAGCGGACCTTTACCTGTAACGGGACATATTCTTGACATAACTAGAACCTCATTTTCTTAAAACGCAAGATTGAGTTTAACATATGTTAACAGTGGATGCAAATACTTTTCATGTGGGAATGACATATGTGGTTACTTTCGACTTTTGAAGTAATTTAAAAACTTTTATCGTTAATTGTTTATAAAATAGAATTCAATTTTTGTATCGGACAAATTTTAATCATTCAGCACATATGAAAGTGGAAATGGAACCATTGTTCGGAGAATTATGGCGGTTTGGAATGCTTTTGGGTAAAAACGACACTACATATATATTGATATATGTGATAAAATAATTAAAGATTTAAGACGTCAATTATTGACGTCGAATCGATATAATCGCGAGGTAAACACATGAACAAAAGAATCGTGGCGATGATTCTTGCGGGGGGCAAAGGCACTCGCCTTGAATCTTTAACAAGAAAAATTGCTAAACCGGCCGTCAGCTATGGCGGCAAGTATCGAATTATCGACTTTCCTTTATCTAACTGCGCGAATTCCGGCATTGATACCGTTGGAGTTTTAACTCAATACGAGTCGGTAGCGCTTGATACTTATATCGGCAATGGAGAAAAATGGGGATTAAATGGTGTCCGTTCATTAACAACCTCTCTTCATCCACGTCAAACCGAAGAAGGATTGAGTTGGTATCGAGGCACTGCGGATGCGATTTTCGCCAACTTAGATTTTCTTGATTCAATCAATCCTAAATACGTTTTGATTTTATCGGGCGATCATATTTACTCAACGACATATAATGAAATGCTTAAGCAGCATATTGAACGAGACGCCGATTGCACCATCTCGGTAATTGAAGTTGAACCTAAAGAAGCTTCGCGATTTGGCATTCTTGTCACTGATGAAAAAGGGGCAATTATCAAGTTTCAGGAGAAACCTAAAAACCCGATTTCGAATCTTGCCTCGATGGGTGTTTATATTTTTACTTATTCAATCTTACGGCGAATGCTCGTCAGCGACGCGCGTAGAAAAGATTCCTCACATGATTTTGGCAAAGACGTTATTCCAACCATGTTAGAAAGAAGAATGAAGTTATTCGCTTACGTTTTTAAAGGCTATTGGAAGGATGTCGGCACGATATCTAGTCTCCATGAAGCTAACATGGATTTGCTGTTATCGGCAAAAGGCCAAAATATTTATACGATTAAAGGCGAAAACACAATTTTCTCGGAAGATACGCACTCGCATCCGCAATACATCGGTCGAAAAGCACGAGTAAAAGATTGTTTGATTAATCAAGGTGCGGTTATTCTTGGCGATGTCGAAAGATGCGTTATTTCTAATGAAGTCGTTGTCGGAGAAGGTGCGATTGTCAAAAACTCAGTTCTAATGCCGGGAGCTCGCATTCGCTCCGGCGCCAAAGTTTATGGGGCAATAGTAGGACCGGAAGCGGTTGTTTCGCACGATGAAGTTGTCAATGGAAAGAAAGATGATATTGTATTAATCACGACACGAAGGAGAAAAAATGGCAACTAAAGTTCTCGGTCTTCTTGACCTTCATAATTCTCCTAATCTCGGGCCGTTAACTAATTCACGCAGTCTTGCTTCAACATCTTTCTTAGGCCGTTTTGCTTTTATGGACTTTGCCCTGTCTAATTTTTCGAATTCTGGTATTGATGAAGTGGGAATTCTCGTTAAATCACATTTGCGCAGTGTCTTAAAGCATATGGGTTCGATGCAATCTTGGAATATCAATACAAAAATCGGTCGTGAGACAATCATGTATAACGAACGCGGCAACATGAACCACAAGAAAAATACGGATATTAATAACTTCTTGGTTAATGATTGGGTTTTACACGATTGTAAAGCTCGATATATCGTCATTCAACCCGCTCACGTAATTTGTAAAATTGATTTCGAACCGATGATTAAGGAGCATATCGCTCGAGGTGAACAAGTCACACTTCTTTATAAACGTATCAATAATGCGCATAAGTCTTTTGGCACACACAATCTAGTTAATGTGAAAAGGGACTATGTCCGTTCTTTCAAACGAAACAAGCAGTTAGAAAAAGAAGCTTTAGTGTCGATGGAAACGTATATTCTTAATCGCGATGTTCTCTTAAAATTAGTTGAGGAAGCTTTGAAAATCAATCCCACATATAGTTTTAAAGATGCCGTGAAAAAGTTTGCTAATAAATTATTTAAAATTCATGCGGTTGAACATTTGGGATACGCCCGATCATTTGATTCACTCGAACATTTCGTCGAATATTCGTTTGAGTTACTCGATTATCGTTTTGCCCACCAGCTTTTCTTAAAAGACTGGCCGACTTATACTATCACCCGAGATACGACTCCGACTCTATATGGCACAAAAGCCAATATTCATAATTGTTTCATCGCTAATGGTGCGATTGTCGAGGGTCGCGTGGAAAATTCAATTATTTCTCGTAATGTTAAAGTCGGTCGGGGAGCGATCATTCGCAATTCCATTATCCTTTCAGATACGGTTATTGGTGAAAATGCCGTGATTACCCATGCCCTCATCGATAAGTATTGTATGATTTCTGATCATATCCACATTGAAGGTGTAAAAGGTTCCCCTAAATATATTGATCAGGGAAAGAGGCTCTAAATGAAAATTGCCATGGTTACCAGTGAAGCTAATCCGTTTGTTAAAAGCGGTGGGTTAGCTGACGTTACTTATTCATTATCGCGTGAGCTTGTAATGCTTGGCGAAGAAGTCGCTCTTTTTATGCCATTATATAAGTCGATTGCGCAACAATATGGTTCACAATTACAACACATTTCCGAGTTCGAGGTTCATATGTCGTGGCGTCATCAATTTGCTAAAGTGTATCGCACTTATGTTGATGGCATTACTTATTATTTTATTCAAAATGATTACTATTTTAATCGCGATAACCTTTATGGTTATAACGATGATTTGGAGCGGTTTTCATTTTTTACGATTGCCGTTCGAAACGCTTTCAAAGCATTAGGATTTAAAGCCGATGTCGTTCATCTTCACGACTGGCAACCTGGCATGCTTCCCGTCATCATCAAGGAACAAAATCAAAAAGACGCTTTCTTCAAGGACTTTAAATTTGTTTTGACGATTCACAATCCAGCTTTTAAAGGAATGTTTGATAAATATTTTTTAAATAATTTTTATGAGTTAAGTGACAATCTTTATGATAGTGGAAAAGTTCGGTTTGAAAACGTCGTTTCAACCCTCAAGGCCGCTATTGTCTATGCTGATAAAATAGCAACGGTATCTTATACTCATCGTAATGAACTGCTTGCTTATGATAGCGAACATGGATTGAGTGCCGTCTTAGAATTAAGGCGACATGATTTCATTGGCATCTTAAACGGAATTGATTATGCTGAGTTTAATCCAAAAAACGATCATGCTATTTCCTATCAATATAACGGTGTGAATGTTACAAAGGGAAAAGAAGAAAACAAGACTGCTTTATTAAAGCACTTTCATCTTCCTAATCATGGCCAACCCGTTTTTGGACTCGTATCCAGACTGACATGGCAAAAAGGTATTCGTCTAATTTTGGCCAAAGCCCGTCACATCGTTGATAATGGTGGCACGATCATTATTTTAGGCTCTGGTGAACGCGAATTAGAGCAAGAAATAGAATGGGCTCGCGCACAAATGAGTGAAAGTATGGGAATCTATATTGGTTATTCCAATGATTTGGCACATTTAATATATGCCGGAAGCGACTTTTTCTTGATGCCATCACTTTTTGAACCATGTGGAATTGGACAGCTTATCTCTCAACGTTACGGAACCTTGCCAGTTGTTCGCTTTACGGGTGGACTAAGAGATACGGTTCTTGGTTACAATGGCTGGAATTTAGATGACGCCAACGGATTTGGTTTTGAACACTTTGATGAATATGGAATGCAATATGCTCTTGACCTTGCTCTCTTGTTGTATCAAGATAAAGAAGCTTTGCTTAAGATGCGCCGCAATGCCATGAAACTCGATCGTACATGGAAGAAGTCGGCACTTGATTATGTCAAACTTTATCGCGAGATCTTGGGAGTTGAATAACAATGAAATTTGATCATATTGAAATAGAAAAAAAATGGGCTAGAAAGTGGGAAGATGGAAAAGTTTTTCAAACCGATACCCGTGATTTTTCAAAACCGAAATACTACATTTTAGACATGTTTCCATATCCGAGTGCGGATGGTCTACATGTTGGGCATCCGAAAGGGTATACAGCTAGCGACACAATTGCGCGAATGAAAAGAATGCAGGGCTTCAATGTCCTCCACCCAATTGGCTGGGATGCTTTTGGTTTACCTGCTGAGCAATTTGCGATTAAGAAAAATCGTCACCCTGAGGATTTTACACTTACGAACATCGATAATTTTAGACGGCAAATAAAAGACATAGGTCTAAGCTATGATTTCTCGCGTGAAGTGAATACAACCGACCCAACATATTATCGTTGGACACAATGGATCTTCTTGAAATTATTTGAAAATGACTTGGCGTATGTTGATTCAATACCTGTTAATTTTTGTCCAGAGTTAGGCACGGTTCTTGCTAATGAAGAAGTTATCGATGGCAAAAGCGAACGAGGTGGTTATGATGTTATTCGCTTACCGATGCGGCAGTGGTTATTAAGAATCACCAAGTACGCTGACCGACTTTTATCGGGTCTTAGCGAGGTTGAATGGCCGAAGTCAACCGTTGATATGCAGACTAACTGGATTGGGCGATCGGAAGGAGCTAAGATTACTTTTAAAGTAGCTGATCAAGATGCAACTTTTGACGTATTTACGACGCGTGCCGACACTTTGTTTGGATGCACGTATTGTGTTTTAGCCCCTGAGCACGAATTAGTAAAAAAGATTGCAAATTCGGACAAAACCGTGGCAATTGACGATTATTTATCACAAATTGCCACAAAATCAGATCTTGAGAGAACGGAACTTAATAAAGATAAAACCGGAGTTTTTATTGGTGCTTATGCCGTTAATCCCGTCAATAATAAATTGGTTCCAATCTATATCGCGGATTATGTACTTTCATCATATGGTACGGGAGCAGTCATGGCCGTTCCAGCCCATGATCAGCGCGATTATGAATTTGCCAAAAAGCATGGCCTTGAGATGATTCAAGTTTTAGAAGGTGATATTTCTAAGAAGGCGATGGAAGATGACACCTGCCATATTAATAGTGATTTTGCTAATGGCCTTAAAAATGAAGAAGCAACAAGAGCTATCGTCGATCATTTGAATAAAAATGGTCTTGGAAAATTCCAAGTTTCTTATCGTCTACGCGATTGGCTTTTTTCTCGTCAAAGATATTGGGGTGAGCCGATTCCGGTCGTCTTAATGGATGACGGAAAGATTAAACCGCTTGAAGAAAGCGAACTTCCGCTTGTCCTTCCTAAACTACAGGAATATAAACCATCAGGAACGGGCGAGTCGCCTCTTGTCCATGCGAAAGATTGGCTCGATGTAACTATTAATGGGCAGACGGGAAAGCGGGAAACAAACACCATGCCACAGTGGGCTGGTTCATGCTGGTACTATTTACGATACATCGATCCGCATAATGATAATGCAATCGGCGATTCGGAGTTGCTCGCTCACTGGCTTCCGGTCGATTTATATATCGGCGGTGCCGAACATGCCGTTTTACACCTTTTATATGCTCGTTTCTGGCATAAGTTTCTATATGATTTAGGCATTGTCACAACTGAAGAGCCATTTAAGAAATTGTTTCATCAAGGAATGATTCTGGGCGAAAATAACGAGAAGATGTCGAAGTCGCGTGGTAATGTTGTCAATCCCGATGACGTAATCAAGAAGTACGGAGCTGACACTTTACGTCTTTATGAAATGTTTATGGGTCCGTTAGAAGCATCACTTCCATGGTCGGAAAACGGTCTTGACGGGGCGCGACGCTTCCTCGAAAGAGCCTTTCGCCTTTTTAGTGAAGAAGATTTACTTGCTAAACATAGCGATATTAATGATGGGGCTTTAGATTATGTCTATAATTACACGGTCAAAAAAGTTAGTGACGATTATCATAATTTGCAATTTAATACTGCCATCGCTCAACTCATGATTTTTGTGAACGAAGCTTATAAAGCCGAAAAATTGTATCGCCCCTATCTTGAGGGTTTTGTAAAAATGTTGGCTTGTGTCGCTCCGTTTATTGGTGAAGAAATATGGGAAAGCTTAGGTCACGAAGAAGGCATTTCTTTTGCATCTTGGCCAACCTTTGATGAAAGCAAATTAGTGCGTAATCAAGTTACGATGGCTGTTTCTGTCAATGGTAAATTGCGCGGAACTTTTGAAGCCGCCATCGACGCAGATGAAGAAGAACTCAAACAAACCGCCTTAAGTATTGATGGCGTTATAAGAAATGTTGAAGGAAAAGAAATCGTCAAAATTATTGTCGTCAAAGGTCGTATTGTGAATATTGTCATCCGTTGACAGTCCTAATTGCTTTTAATTACAACGGTTTTTTTCTATAATCTACTTGCACGATACTTGCTTAGCAAGATTGTAGCGGAGGTAAACATATGTTATTAACGGTTGATGTGGGGAATACCCTCATTGCCTTTGGGGTTTTTGATAAATCCCGGTTAGTTGCCACTTTTAAAACGGCGACTGATATTAAAAAAAGTCTTGATGAATATGTCTCAACGATTGAGACCTTTATTCAATTTCGGAAAATTAACAAAAGTGGTTTTCATGGAGCAATCATTTCAAGCGTTGTTCCGTTTCTAACAGAAGTGATTCGCGAGGCAATCCATATTTCCTTTGGACTTGATTGTTTGGTCTTAACTCCCGGATTAAAAACAGGACTGCCGATTTTAATTGATCACCCAAACGAATTAGGGAGCGACTTGGTTGCTGTCTCGGTTGGGGCCATTTCCAAATATAATTTCCCACTTACTATCGCCGATTTAGGCACAGCCATTAAAATATTGGCCATCGATAAAAAGGGTGCTTTCGTTGGTGCGGCTTTTTATCCGGGACTTTATGTTGCGGTTGACGCTTTAATTGGTCGTGCTGCCCAACTTTCGCGTGTCTCCTTATCGTGTCCTAAAAAAGTCATTGGGAAAAACACAAAAGACTCAATGAATGCCGGAGCGATTTATGGAACAGCGGGCATGATTAAAGGTTTAGTCGCCAACTTTGAGGAAGAATTAGGATATCCCACTAAACATGTATTGACTGGGGGAGATGCCGTTTATGTCAAAGACCTTCTTCAAGACTTTATCTATGATGAATTTTTACTTTTAGACGGACTGCGCGTCATTTTTGAACGCAACGAGGTGAGAAACAATGAGAAATAAAGTAATTCGGAGCATTGTTTTTGATGCGATGTTCATCGCGATTATCGCCTTGATGGCATTTGTGCCAAATGTTGGTCTTATTACCGTTAGTCCGTTAATATCGTTTACCCTGCTTCATATCCCGGTATTAGTCGGGGCCGCAATATTTGGTTGGAAGCGCGGATTAATATATGGAATTGCCTTTGGTCTCTTGTCCTTAATTCAAGCGGCAACTCAGCCAAGAGGAGCTTTTGATCCGCTTTTTATCAATCCCCTTATTTCAGTTCTTCCACGAGCGCTGTTTGGTTTAGCAGCCGGATTTGCCTTTGAATTATTAAGAAAGATGCCACGTTTATATCAAAAGGGACTATATCTTGCCGGAACATCATTTCTTATGACTTTATTACATACGTTCCTCGTCATAACAGCGATTTGGATCGTTTATAAAAGCGATGTGTTAAGAATCTTAGATGTTCAGGATCCACAGTCATTCCATTGGTTAAATTTTCTTGGTCTTCTAGCGATTGTCTTAGGGGCCCTTGTCGAAGCTGGAATAGCTGCCGTCATCACCCCTTCTATCGCCCTTCCAATCTATCATAAGTACCCATCTATCTTTACCCGAAAGGAGCAAA
>JBAYBO010000025.1:0-14940 GCA_041669225.1 Bacilli bacterium
CGTGGTGTTTCTACGAATCTTTTAGGAGAACAGTTTCATGTTTACCGCCAGCTTCCTGCAGGGGTTAACGCGAATCTTTTGTATGTTCATCATCGCGTTCCATATAATCATGAATACGATAACTTGCAGAACATTGCTTTTATTAGCAAGATTGCCACCAGACCACCCTTTATCGCTTACACGAAGAGCAATTTTCGTTCTGGTATTTTTCAGGAGATTTGCGAAAACCCGCTTTCTAAATTAGTAATCAATAAACTACATTTCCTGGCCTTTCCGATTAAAATCGGACCCTTGCTGGCGTATGTATATATTCATCGCGACTTCTTGCATGAAGGGATTGGATTATCAAATCTTTTTGAGTTTGCTTCCTTTGACGAAATCAAAGAACGCAAACCAGATATCATATATCTTTATGGCATCAGTGAAACAGAATATGATTGTACCTACCATCACGACAAAGTGAATAATATTTACTTAGGCTTCGTGAGCCGCCTTGATAAGAATGACTATTTTGGTTATTTAAAGAAGATGCTTTTAACTCTTCATAACCTTTTTATGATCGACCAGAAAAAGTTGCCCATTCACGGGGCGATGGTCTCGATTATTCTTAAAAACAACGAAACGAAAAACATTGTGGTTGTCGGTGATAGCGGCGCGGGTAAATCCGAGACATTAGAAGCCCTGCGCGTTATTGGCAAAGACTACATCAAACAGATGAAAATCGTCTTTGACGATATGGGGACATTCTTTAAAAAAGACGGCAAGATTTACGCCCACGGCACGGAAATTGGCGCGTTCGTTCGTCTTGATGATTTAGAGGCTGGTTACGCTTATCAAAAAATTGACCGGGCTATCTTTTTAAATCCTGATCAAATTAACGCCCGCGTTATCCTTCCGGTCACGACTTATAAATTTATAACCGCCGATCATCGAATCGACATGATGCTATATGCAAATAACTATAGCGAAGTTGGCAATGGTCTTCGCCTTTTCAAGAATTTTGATGAGGCGATCGACATCTTCAGAAATGGTCAAAGAAAAGCTAAAGGCACAACGAGCGAAATCGGACTTGTTAGTTCGTATTTCGCTAATCCTTTTGGCCCCGTTCAAAGAAAAGAACAAACCGAAGTATTATTAAATAGCTACTTTAATTCGTTAAGCAAAGAAAAAGTTGCGATTGGCGAGCTCTACACCCGCCTTGCTGTCCCTGGTTATGAAATGAAGGGTCCGCAAGAAGCCGCGACTATTCTACTCAAACATTTGATTGCAAAATAATTGCATCATAATAAAAATCATTGTTTATTGTCATCGAAATACAAATGTATTTTCAGTATTCCTACTTAATTAAAGGAGACAAAAAAAGAGAATTATGGACAAGGTTATTGCCGTCACGGGTGCCGCGAACGGCATCGGTCGCGCAATGGAAAAGAATCGTTCACGAAAGGTTTTAGAAACCGATGCCAAAATGATGGACTTTTTATATCGAATATGTCAAAAATTCGCTAGTTATATCATGAGGCGTATGCTGAACGTCAAACGCTATCTATAGTTATTAAAGACACAATATCTAGTGTGAAAGAATATAAGCTCTTTATTTAGTGTCTTGAAATTGATAAAATCATAACATTGTTGTGTATAAAAAATGATTGTCATCAAAGAAGTCAAGACGCGAAAGATGCGTCATCAATTCGTCTCCTTCCCGCTTGATTTATATAAAGGAAACCCTTATTTTGTTCCGCCCTTATATGGTGATGAGATGAAGGTTTTTTCGAAAAAGAACGCCTATTATAAAACGTCGATATCATCCTTCTTTTTAGCCTTTGACAACGATAAAGTTGTCGGAAGAATTTCCGGCATCATTCAAAATCAAAGCAATCAGAAGAATGGCGAAAGAAGAGCACGCTTCACGCGCTTTGACGCGATTGATAATCAAGAAATCGCCAATGCCTTATTTAAAACGGTGGAACAATGGGCGTACACTAACGGCATGGAATATGTATGCGGACCACTTGGTTATAGCGACCTTGAAAGAGAAGGTCTTTTAATTGAAGGCTTTGATCACATCGCGACGTTTGAAGAACAATATAACTATGAATACTATGGAAAACTGATTGATAACGCTGGCTATGAAAAAGAAATCGATTGGCTTGAATATAAACTATATCGTCCCGAAAGCCTTGATCCAACCCTGGACCGCGTCGCGACAGCGGCGATGGAAAAATTTAAACTCCATCTGGGAACCGGGACCAATAAAAGACACTATATTAATAAATATAAAGACGGCATTTTTCATTGTCTTGATGAGGGTTACAAAGAATTATACGGAACCGTTCCTTTTACTAAGGAAATGAAACAACAAATTATCACGCAGTTCATGTATTTATTAAGTCTTAAATTTATGATTACCGTTTGTGACGAAAATGAAAACGTCATTGCCTTTGGTTTATCTGTTCCATCACTTGGACCGGCTTTTCAACAAAGTGGTGGGCGCTTCACTCCAAAAGCGATTTACAAGATGATAAAAATTCTTCGCAAACCAGACGTCATCGATTTAGGCTTGATTGCCGTGCTTCCGGAATATCAATCATTTGGTATAAATGCCATCATTCTTCGCGAGCTCATTTTAGGGATGATTCGTGAAAATATTTCCTATTGTGAAACAAACCTTAATTTGGAAAATAATTCCAAAGTCCAAGCGCAGTGGAAGTTCTTTCCAAAAGAGCAACATAAAAAGCGTAGAAGCTATCTAAAAAGAATTATCTTATAAATAGAAATTGATACAAAAATAGTTATTTATCTCACGTATTTTTGTGGTTTAATGTAATTAGAAAAAACCATAGGAGGGTATATGGAATTTAAAACAAATCGCGGACTGCTTAAGTATTTGATCTTCAGTTTTTTAACGATAGGAATTTATGGCTTGTACATCATTCACGCCGCTGCCAAAGAAACGGACGAAACTTGTAAAGAAGACGGTAAAAACACCAAAGGATTACTTCTTTACATTTTATTTTCGATTATCACGCTCGGTATTTATGCGCTTATTTGGTCATACAACATCGTCGAAAGATGGGCGAAGTTCATTCGCAATCGTAATCAAACACCACGGCTTAATGGCGGTGGAATGTATATTATTTGGCTAATTCTTGGCTCATTTATTGGTATTGGACCGCTCGTGGCTCAATACTTATTCCTTCACACTTGGAATGACGTTAATGAGATTCATAATAAAGAACTCACTCATCCACAAGTTGAAGTGAAACCGATTGAAGTTAAAGAACAACCGCAAATCGTTGACGCCGAAGTCATTGAACCTGAAGAAGGAAACAGCGAAGGCGAATAATTTGCTGTTTATTGATTAGACGGGCACTGTCCCGTCTTTTTTATTTAAAAAAAGCCACTAACGAAACAAATGCGATTGTGATTAAATAATATATAGAAACTTTTTAGATAAGGAGAATAATTATGCCAGCAATTATGACTCACTTCGCCTTTGCCAAAATGCGCGCTGAAAAAAACGTCGATAATGATGTTTTATATTTGGGAGCCCAAGGACCGGATGTCTTCTTTTTTTATGGCTATAGTCTGAAAAAAAGGGACAACATTAAAGATATCCGCGACTTTGGTACCTATCTTCATCACGTCGATATATCAGAAGCTTATTATTACTTGCTTAGTTATGCTAACAAAAAGGAGGGAAGAGAAAAAGAAATTCTTTCAACCTTTATCCGTGGACTTTTCCTTCACTATATCATGGACCGCAATTGCCATCCTTTCGTCTTTTATCGGACTGGCTTTGCACGTGAGGAAAAAGATAAGAAATATTACTTTTCCGCCCACGCCTCGTATGAGTCATACATTGACTGCTTAATCAAAGAACGGTTTAATATCAAACTCGCTCCTAAAAAGGCTATCGAAGCCGACAAAGAAAAAGTTAGGCTCATTTCTCTGATGATGCATCATCTAGCCAAAGACGTCTTTAATAACAACATCATTAAAGAAGACAGCTACTACACTTCCTGGAAAGACATGAAGTTTTGCCAAATCATCTTTCATTCGCCCTTAGGCGTGAAAAAAAGCCTTTTCCGATTAATCGCTCCTAAAGGCGCAATCAACGCCATGGTGACCCCTCGAAAGGTCAAACACAACGATGTTTTGGATGTTTTAAACGACACCAAAGACGAATGGAGAGATTGTGTTACAAACGTTGCTCACAATGATTCCTTTTTAGAGTTAATCGCCAAAGCTTCGGATGAAGTCGACCTTCTTGATAAATTACTCGCCGGTAAATATAGCGAACAAGATTTAAAAACCTTTATTCATAATACCGATCACGACGGATATGATGTTGGTATGGAAAAGAAATATTTTAAATCAGTATGGGATAAAGTCCCAAACATGAGGTGGTAACCATGAATAAAGTTGGTGTCAGAAACTGGTTTTCGCTTATTATCGCTGGATTAGTCGGGCAATTTGCTTGGACGATTGAGAACATGTTTCTTAATCTTTATATTTTCGAACAGACGCAGGATGCCGGATATGTGCCGTGGATGGTCGCCTTTAGCGCGGCCGCGGCGACGATTACAACCCTTTTAATGGGTGCTTTGTCCGACCGTTTAGGAAAGCGTAAAGCCTTTGTTTCCTTTGGATATATTGCTTGGGGACTTTCCGTATTGTCGTTTGCTTTTATTACGACCGATAACATGAGTGTCTTGTTTCCGGCTGCCAATGCGGCGATGCTCGCTGGTGTGTTCATTATTATTTTGGATTGTCTAATGACTTTCTTCGGTAGTAGCGCAAATGACGCAGCTTTTAACGCTTTTGCCACCGATATTTCTACGCCTAACACAAGCGGCAAGATTGAATCAGTCTTAGCGATTTTGCCGTTAGTATCAATGCTTGTCATTTTTGGCGGTTTCTCTGGTATGGCCAGCGGTGATGGCTGGTTCACTTTCTTTTTAATTTTTGGAATTTTAACATTGGCTGCCGGTGTTGCTTCAATCTTCTTGTTCCCCAAAGATGTTGCTGTTGCGAAGAAAGACGAAACCTATATTAAAAACATATTTTATGGCTTTAAGCCAAGCGTCGTTAAAGCCAATCCTTTATTATATATAACTTTGTTATCTTTCTTGGCTTTTGCGATTGCGATTCAAACGTTCATGCCTTACTTTTTAATTGTCATTCAAGAAAATCTTGGTTTTGTTGGTATGGAATTTACTCTTATCATGGCCAGCGTTTTACTCGTGGCCTGTATTTTTACCGTCTTAGTCGGCGGATTTATGGACAAGATTGGAAAAAACCGTATTTTGCTACCTTCTTTGGGCGTTACGCTTCTTGGTATGATCGGCATGTTTTTTGCCAAAGATATCGTCTTTTTAATTATCGCCGGTATCGTCTTAATGTCGGGATATATGATATCGACCGCGGTTTTGGGTTCGAAAATCCGTGACTACACACCGCGTAAGGAAGTCGGATTATTTCAAGGCATCAGAATGATTTTCGTCGTTTTGATTCCGATGGTAACTGGTCCCTTTATCGGTGAGGCGGCATATATGAATACGGCCGCGATTTATGAAAACGAATATGGACAGTTAGTTAAGTTACCGAATGAGTATATTTACTTAGCGGCCGCAGTCGTTTTATTACTCGCTATCGCCCCGGTTATTTTTCTAATAATCCAAGATAAAAAAACTAAAGTTCTTAATATTAACAATGAAGAGAAATAAGAACTTGCCCTTAAGCGAATATCCACGCATGCAATTGGTGCGCGATTCTTATATTTGCCTAAACGGCGAATGGGATTACGTCATTAAGAATAGTCCGGATATTCCATCGAATTTTCTAAGTAAAATCATCGTTCCCTTTTCTCCAGAAGCACCATTATCCAAAGTTAACCGAATAGTGCAGCCGGATGAATACCTTATTTACCATCGAACATTCAGTCTGCCGCAAGGCTTTAATAAAGGGCGCATTTTCTTGCATTTTATGGCCGTTGATCAAATCGCAAAGGTTTATCTTAATGATCAATATCTTGGCGAGCACATTGGCGGTTTCTTGCCGTTTTCGTTTGAAATACAAGACTATTTAAAAATAGAAAACGAAGTGGTGGTCATTGTTAAAGACACAAGCGATACTTCTTATCATAGCCGGGGCAAACAGAAGTTAAAGCGCGGTGGTATCTGGTACACTCCGCAAAGCGGAATTTATTTTCCGGTGTGGATTGAAAGCACACCTATTAATTACGTTTCATCTTTAAAAATAACCCCTCTATTCGATGATAAGAAAGTAGAAATTATCGTTGATTCTAACGTTGATAAAGAAGTAAGTATCCAGTTAGAAAAGCGGACGATATTAGCGACGAGCAATACCCCAATAATTATTGATTTACTCAATATGCATCCGTGGTCAGTAGATGATCCTTATTTATATAAATTCAAAGTTATCTTGGGAGAAGATGAGGTTGATTCTTATTTTGGTATGCGGAAAATTTCAATTGAAACGAATCAAGACGGAAAGAAAATATTCTTTCTTAATAATAAGCCATTATTCCAAAGTGGATTATTAGATCAGGGATATTATCAAGATGGACTGTTAACTCCGCCATCAGATAACGACTATATCGATGATATTATGCTCGCTAAAAACTTAGGTTTTAATGTCCTACGTAAACACATCAAAATCGAATCACCAAGATGGTATTATCACTGTGACCGTTTAGGAATGCTCGTCTGGCAGGATTTTGTTAACGGCGGTGAAGATTATTCCTTCTTTTCGACCGTCGTTCCCGCCATTTTGCAAAAGCATGTCAAAGACAATAAATATAAGAAGTTTGGCAGGCAAAGCATTGAGGGAAGAAACGAGTTTATCAAGGAAGCCAAACAAACGATAGAACTATTATATAACTATCCTTCAATTGTCCTTTGGACAATATTTAACGAAGGATGGGGCCAATTCGATGCTAAGAAAGTATTGGAAGATATGATAAAACTTGATGCGACGAGACTATTTGATCATGCCTCGGGATGGCACGATCAAGGCGGAGGAAATATCAAATCAGATCACGTCTACTTTCGACGTTATAAATACGAAGACGATAAATTATCTAGAGCTCGCGTTTTATCGGAATTCGGTGGCTATCATCTACGCATTCAAGGTCACGCTTTTAACGAGAAAAATTTTGGCTACAAACGCATGAAAAACGTCGAGCATTTAACGAGCGCAATTACCAAGTTATTTGAAGAAGAAATATTACCGGCGGCGAGAGGCGGCTTAGCGGCTTCGATTTATACACAGTTAAGCGATGTTGAAGATGAGTTAAATGGTCTGATTACTTATGACCGCAAAGTCATTAAAGTTAAAGCTGGTCCAATCCGCAAAATTAATTATAAATTAACAAAAGGGCGCTGATTAATTATAGTAGATATATGCTAAAGCTAAATTCAAAGCTAAAATTCCTTATATCCGTCAGTGGTGTTTTTGCTCTTGTCGGAGTAACTTATTTAGTGGTCGCCCTATTAAAAAATGTCCTTCCTGAACCCGGTGTGCGAAATAGTACCGACGAATATGGAAACCGTGTATTGTTAAGCAAAGCCGAATTCGAAGATGACGATTTGGATAATGATTGGTCAAGTAAGGAAAATGAGCCAATCTTTCTTAATAAGAAAGCATATTTTGAAGAAGACGGACAAAACATCGTTTCGCCAAGCTTAAATAATCGTTTCACTAAGTATGTTGAATTTCATGTCAATTCCATTAATAACGGCCAAGACGCCGCCTTTAAACTGGAAGGTTTTGACAAGAATAATAACCTTTTGGAAACGATTAATGTCGATGGTGTTATGACAACAAAAGTATACGCTAATCGTTTCTCCTATGATTATGTTTTTATTGACCGCGTCGTTATTACTTACCTTGGTCAAGAGGCGGTCGTTGCCGTTGATTATGTAAGCATATATGCATTACAATAAATAAAAGAGAATAACATGGCAAAAATTAAAACAGTTTATTACGTATGTGGCGTCGTTCATACCCAAGACCGCGTTTTGCTAATTCGGCCGTTAGCTTATAATGGCCGTCCATTTACGCCTTTTTTCTTTCCTGGAACAAGAATTGAAAAAAACGATAAACACGAACAAGAAAGACTCGTTAAAGCAATTAAACTAAAATACAAAGGCGAAGTATCTATCGATACTTACATGGGCGCATCGGTTCGCGAATTCAAAGATAAACGAATTGTCTTAAAGGCATATTATTGCAGTCTTAAACAAAACTTCTTTTTGCCAAAAGCCAAGATTGATTATCGCTGGGCTATGGCGGAAGATTTTGAAAGTCTGAGACTTGAACCTAATGATCGCGAAATCGCCGAGCGATACGTTCTTTTTAAACGTGTCTATGAGGGTGAGTTAGTTGCCGGCGGTAGAAACGAAAAAGAGGCCGCCGAACTAAATTTTTATCTTGATTCATTCGAATACTTTGGTCGACAGTTAGATATTAAAGACGTCAAGGATTTTAATGAATTAATGCGGACGAGTGCTTCAATTGAAATGCTTCGCCGCGCATATAAATATGTCATGCGGATTAATCACCTTGATTATAATGCCTATTTAAACCATTACGAGAAGAATAACCCACCCAAGAAAAATGAATTATATAAGCCGACAACCGATGAACTCGATGTCCCGGATCGCAAGACGATGGCCGAGACGGTCAAAAGCACTGATTTCGTCAAGGGCGAACCGCTTAACAAATTGGCTAAAATAGTGGAGCCGGTTATTCCTGGAAAAAAACGTCGTCTTAGTAAAGGACAAATTACCGGTATTGTCTTATTAAGCATAGCTTTGGCAGCTGAAGCAGCCATTTTAACGATTGCTTTAGTGCCGCTTATTCCCGATTTCTTTGAAACGACTTTCGGAACGATTGCCCTCGTTTTTTCTTCGCTACTTCTACTGGTTGGTGTCATGCTGGCCTTTTATGGTCAAAAAGAGGGATAAAAATGAATATCTTTAGACGATTTTCATATCGGTTGTATCAATCAGTTCTTTATGTAGCTAGTGCCTTTTTAAACTTTCGCGAACCGAAAGTGCTAAGCGGGGCGAAATCATCTGGAAAAGTTTTTGGCATCTTAGTCGAAAAGAACGTTAACCGCGTGTTGGTTGTTACCGATGCCACGCTTTTAAAACTCGGACTTTTAGAAAGAATGATCAAAGGCTTTGACGAAGCGAGCATTAAATATGCGATTTACTCTGATGTCGTCCCTAATCCGACGATTGACAATATCGAAGAAGCTTTGCTTTTATACAAGAAGACAAAAGCAAAAGCCATTATCGCCTTTGGCGGAGGTTCAAGTATCGACACCGCGAAAGGATTAGCTGCCCGTTTGGCCAATCCGAAAAAGAGCATTGAAAAAATGCGTGGTATTTTAAAAGTCAGAGGTAAGATTCCCCTTTTGATTGCCGTTCCGACAACAGCCGGAACCGGAAGCGAAGCGACCGTCGCCGCGGTTGTTGTCAATTCCAAGACACATAATAAATATGCGATTAACGATCCGAAGATTATTCCTCATTACGCCATTCTTGATCCGGAACTATTAGTCGGACTGCCCAAACACATAACATCGACGACAGGAATGGATACGGTGACCCATGCGGTGGAAGCCTTCATTGGCAAAGGAAATACGACAAATACCAAAAGATGTGCGATTTCGGCGATTCAGTTAGTGGATAAAAGTCTTTATAAGTCATATCTTGAACCAAATAACTTAGCGGCGAGAAAAGACATGCAACTTGCCGCTTATCAAGCGGGCGTCGCTTTTACGAGAGCTTATGTTGGTTATGTCCATGCCTTAGCCCACGCTTTAGGCGGTCAATATAACGTTCCTCATGGTTTGGCTAATGCCATTCTTCTTCCTTATGTTTTAGAAAGTTTTGGACCTTCCGTATATAAAAAACTCGCTTTGCTTAGCGATGCGCTTACCTTAACCGATTCAAAGGAAAGCAATGAAGCAAAGGCTTTGGCCTTTATTCAATATCTTAAAGATATGAACCAAAAGTTAGAGATTCCTGATAAGTTCATTAATATCTACCACGAAAAAGATATTCCTGGCTTAGTTGCTCACGCTTATAAAGAAGCCCATCCCCTTTATCCGGTTCCTTCTTTTCTTGATGTTGATGATTTAGCTAATGTTTACCGCGCAGCCTTAGGCTTATAAGGTTAGCGATAATCGTTAATATATAGCCTCATAAAAGACTTACTTTTATATTGACCTATAACAATTGCTATCGACTTTGTATATAATATATGCGAAAAGGAATTATTTTATGATTGCTCAACTAATTGAAAAACTATTAACGTATGCTTCTTTTCATTTATTCTTAAATGATCAAGATAAAATTTATGTCCGGAATGTCTTACTCCGCAAATTAGAAGTGGCCGCTCCTTATGAAGGAATTGTCAGCGAAGAAGAAATCAAAAGCATGGAAGTTCCCGATACCTTAATCGAAGAACTTCATAAATATGTTAAATCTACTTTGAAATATGATGAACTCAAAAGCGAACTTTTCGTTGAAGAAATCATGGGTGATTTGACCCCTCTTCCCTCCAAAGTAATCGCGATATTTGATGGATTATACGAAATCTCACCTCTTGAGGCGACGGATTTCTTCTACCGTCTATGTATCGCCTCGAATTATATTCGTAAGACGAGCATTGATAAAAACATCAAGTGGCTGTCAAAAGATGGATTAGAAATTTCGATTAACTTATCTAAGCCCGAAAAAGACAATAAAGACATTCGTAAACTTTCGAAGTCCATCAGCATGAATTATCCCAAATGCGTCTTATGTTTAGAAAACGTCGGTTACGCGGGAAGAAGCAATCATCCAGCTAGAGAAACGCTTCGCGTTATCCCGCTTGAATTTGAAAATGAAGGCTGGTTTTGGCAGTACTCACCTTATGGATATTACGATCAACATTTAATCGTCGTCACCAATGATCATAAGCCAATGAAAGTCAGTTATGAAAACATGAATAAACTATTTAGTTTTGTCGATTTATATCCACATTACTTTATCGGCTCTAATTCCGATTTGCCGATTACCGGTGGCTCGATTTTAACTCACGAACACTTTCAGGGTGGCCGACATGTCTTTCCGATGATGAAGGCCAAAAATGCTTTCATTATTCCTAATAGCAAGTATCCAAGCGTCCGTCTTTCCTATTTAGATTTTTATAATTCAGCCTTTAAATTAGTCAGCAAGTCCAAACAAGACATTTTAGACTTAGCGACCCACATTAATAACGTATGGCAAAAGTTTGAAGATAAGAGTAGTGGTCTTTTATCTAACAGTAATGGTGAACGTCATTCTTCACTTACTTCAATCGTCACTAAAAAAGACGATACATACATTCTTTATTTGATACTTCGCAATAACCGCTGCGATGAAGTTTATCCCGACGGCATCTTTCACGCTCATCGTGAATACCATCACATTAAAAAAGAAGGTATCGGCTTAATCGAGGCCATGGGTTTATTTATTCTTCCGCCTCGACTTAAAAGACAATCCAAACTAATAAGTGAAATCATTGCTAAAGATATTCCTGCCGACGAGTATTTAGCCGATCATCCCGACTTAGAACAATTCGTCGCCATGATTAACGAACTTAAAAAGAAACGCGGCGAAAATCCCGATGAAGTTGTCCGTGAAGCTATTTCGGAAGTGTGCAAAAACATTTTAGATAATACGTCCGTCTTTAAAAAAGACGAACAAGGACAAAAATCTCTGGCCCGTTTTATTAAGGCTTTGGAGGTCAATTAATATGCAAACTCCAGTTGAAAAGACAATTTCAGAATTTAATCGCATCTTTGATAATCATCCGACCCATTATTTTGAAGCCGGAGGAAGATTAGAATTAATCGGTAACCACACCGACCATAACCGCGGGAAGTGTTTAGTCGCGGGTTGTAATTTAGGACTATTCGCCGCTGTTAGAAAAAGTGAAGATAACATCGTTCATATCGTCGCCAACGGCTTTGATGAAATATATGTTGATCTTGATAGTCTTAATGGTCGAACTGAGGAGTTTTTTACATCCAAAGCCATCGTCCGTGGCGTGGCCGCGAAATTTGTTTTGGACAAGCATAAAATCGGTGGCTTTGATGCTTACATCGACTCAAGCATTTTTGTTGGCGCGGGTGTTTCTTCCAGTGCGGCTTTTGAAGTATTGATTGCTAAGATTTTCGATCATTTTTATAACAATGGACATCTTCCTTCTAGCATGCTTGCTAAAGTTGCCCATTATAGCGAAACCGAGTACTTTGGTAAGCCATGTGGTCTTCTTGACCAAATTGGTGTTGCCTACGGTGGCGTTAACTATTTGGACTTTGAAGATTTAGACGCTCCGAAAGTCGAAAATATCGAGTTTAAGTTACCGATTAATATATATCTTGTTCATACCGGGGCAAGTCATGCGAACTTAACGCATTTATATACCGCGATTAAAGATGATATGCTCTATGTTGCTAAACGCGTGTTTGACAAAAAAGACTTACGCGATGTGAGTAAAGATGAATTTTTCACAGGTATCGCTTATCCGACTGACGGCGTCAGCGAACAACAAAAACTTCGCGCTCAGCATTACATCGATGAAAACGACCGTGTCGACACGGCTAAAGATGCTTTGCTCAAGCATGATGCCGTCGGTTTTTTAAACGCCGTCCGTCAATCAGGCTTTTCCAGTTCAGCCTTTCTTAAAAATACCATTCACGGTGATTATATGACTTCGCCGCAAAGAGGGCTTGATCTGGCCAATAGCGTTTTAAAAGAAGGGGCCTGTCGGATTCATGGCGGTGGCTTTGCCGGAACAATTATTTGCTTTGTCAAAAATCATGAAGTCGAACCGTTTGTTCGCACGATGGTAGACGCCTATGGCGAAGACCACGTCGTTAAAGTCGAAATCCGTAATCAAGGAGTAACTAATCTTTGCCTCAGCAACAACTCGCAGTAGTCTTAGAAATCGGCGTCAACGGATTATATATCGCGATGAACGTTTTTTTATTTATTCTTTCGATTTTGACAGTCTTTTGGGCTCGTAAGACTCGACAAGAAACCGTTCATAAGTTGATTGTCCTTTTATTATTTACTAACTTTGCCTTACACTTTTTGAAAATCTTTTTACCATCTTATTTTTTAGATCTTCCATACTCACTAAAAAAAGTATCGCCAGATAATATTTGTGCGGTGTCCGTCATCTTCTTTCCGTTTATGTATTTATGGGGCGGAAACAAAATGAAAGATTATATGTTCTATCTTGGCATTATCTCGGGAATTGGTGTTTATTTATATCCTTCATCATATGATGGATATCTAATTAATAACACCGAAACAGTCGTCGAAATCGCCCGTTTTTACTTTTGCCACATGCCTCTGGTTATCGCTCCGCTTGTGATGGTGGCCAGCGGTCTTCATAAGTTAAGTCACCGCCGCGTGATGTGGACACCATTAATCTTTTTGGGTGTTCTTTTCGTTGTCGGATTAAACGAAGTATTTTTAAAACTGAGCGCCATTACCAATGCTAGTTGGCAAGACGTCTTTAGTAATAACTACCGTAACGGAGCGATGGTGTTTGGGCCGATGAGTGTTCTTGATAGTAGCTTAAGTGGATTTTATTGGATGATATTGCCATTTTTTAAATACACCTGGCCAGGTACGAGCAGCGTTTATTACGTGCCCGTTTTATGGATTGCCTTGCCGGCTTTTGTTATTATGAGTAGCGGTTACTTCCTCATTTCGCTTCCTTTTTGCTCCCGCGAAGCGTACCTTGATTATCATATGATTAAACAAAAAATTATCATGCGGGCAAATCGCCTGATTAAAACGTAATATGCATAAAGAAAAAATAAGCAGTAATTCCAAGACAGTCGCCATTCGTAAACGAGGAATGGTTTGTTTTTTGCTCTATGTTTCCGCCCTTTTGGCTTTAGCCTTTGTCGGGCTTTCATTTCTTGATTCCTACGCCGTGGCAAGCGAGATGGTCGAAGACACATATTATTCGGGTATCGAAATAGCTTTAGGGGTATCTGATCTAACCCTTAATTATTTACTTCTATCTTGTTTGGTAGTCGGGACGATTGGGGGACTATTAACCCTCGTTGTCGCGATTATTTGTTCAATTATTAAGAAATATTCGCCGATTGCATCAATGCTCATGGCCTTAGCCATTGCCTCCTTATCATATGCCTTTGTCGTCTCGCTTTTATTTCCGGTTGTTATTTCTAATTCTTTAAGCGAACTAGCAAATCCTTTAGAACTTATTAAGACGATGTGGCCGATTTATACGATGACGGCTCTTCTTGGTAGTTCGATGCTTATTAATCTAGCCTTATTAATCTTTGCCAGCGTTGATGCTTATGCCACTTCTGGCTTAAATAAAAGTAAATAGGAGAATTACTTTATGGTGAATGCACGCCACACAAACGTTAAAAAAGCTGGTCTTTTAATGCCGGTTTCTTCACTTCCCAACCGCCACGGGATCGGTGATTTTGGTCCGGAAACTTTTGCTTTTCTAAAAGATGTTAAAAGAGCCGGTTTTGGCTTATGGCAGATTTTGCCGTTAACCCCAATTGGTTATGGGCATAGTCCTTATCAGCCATATTCATCGCTAGCGATGGATGAGATGTACATTTCTCTTGATTTCCTCGTCGATCAGGGACTATTGACTAAAGTTACCAATTTTCGGAAAAATTCCCGACGCGTCAATTATGAAAAAGTTCGCGCTTTTAAAAGTAAATATTTACATCGAGCCTTCAAGCAAGCAATTAAACAAAGTCCAACTTTTATTGACCGCTTAATTAAAAGAAGAACGCAGTTTTTTGAATACGCCATCTTTATGTCTTTTAAAAACGCCAATGATGGTAAACCATGGAATGAGTGGAGTTTAGAGCAA
>JBAYBO010000026.1:0-14659 GCA_041669225.1 Bacilli bacterium
AATTATCGGAATCTTAATGTTTATCGCCGAGCAATACAGTGGTCTCTTTTTCCTATTTATTTTATTCGCCAACATCACGATTGGTCTAATACAAGACATTAGGGCTAGAAAACTAGTTGATAAACTCAGTTTAATCACGAACCCGAAAGCAACAGTGGTTCGGAACGGAGTTATTTCCGATATTCCCGTCGATGATCTTGTCTTGAGTGATGTTTTAATTTTGAAAGCCGGTGATCAAATAAGTATTGATGCCGTCGTGGTTGAAGGCTGGATCAGTGTTAACGAATCTCTTTTAACCGGCGAATCAAATCCAATCGAAAAGAATATTGGCGAGAAGGTGCTATCGGGTTCGTATGTTGTCAGTGGGACAGCACGTCTGAGAGCGACATCGGTTGGCCGCGCCAATTATGCCGAGCAACTCCAAAGCCAAGTTAAGTTATTTAAACGTCCCAAATCAGAAATCTTGAAATCGATGCGCTTGCTTTTCCGTTACATAGGCGCCATTGTCATATTGTTTGGTGTTGCGTATGCGATAACATATTCTCTTCAAGGCGGGTTTTCGACTTTTGCAAGCTTCCAGATAGCGATTGGTTCAATTGCCGGATCGCTGGTAGCGATGATTCCATCTGGAATGTATCTTCTCACTTCAATGACATTGGCGGTTGGCGTTTTACGTCTAGCCTACCGACGTATGCTTGTTCAAGAACTATATTCGATTGAAACCTTGGCTCGTGTCGATGTGTTGTGTTTTGATAAAACTGGAACACTTACCGACGGAAATATGGATGTCAAAGAAATCATTGCCCTAAATGGGACTAACAAGAATGATGTATATAAATATCTTTCCAGTCTTTTAGCGGCCACAAAAGACAACAACCAAACAGCTCAGGCAATCGTTCGCGAAGTTGGACATGAAGTCTCTTATGAAACAATCAAAAACGTGCCATTTTCTAGCGATAAAAAATTTGCTGCTGCAGTATTTAAAAACCACGGTACAATCGCTTTTGGAGCTTGGGAATTTTTAAAACCATTAGTAGATGAAAAAGCCGAGATTATTATCAAAAAGCATGCAAAAAACGGATATCGTGTTGTAATTATTGTTCAAAGCCAGAGCGATTTTCAGGAAGAATTGCCGAATGATTTAAATATCATTGGTTTGATTATCCTTCAAGATCACATTCGAGCAGACGCTCGTGCGAATATTGCTTGGTTTAAAGATAATAATGTTACGGTAAAAGTCATCAGTGGCGATAGTGTTGATACTGTTGCCGAAATTGCTCGCCAAGTTGGAGTTGATGGGGCCGAAAAAAGTATTTCATTAGATAACATCCCATTAGTAAATGTTGCGAATTTTGCCACCGAATATAATGTCTTTGGACGCGTCAGCCCAGAACAGAAAGAAGTCTTAGTAAAAGCTTTAAGAAACGCCGGGCACACCGTAGCAATGACGGGGGATGGAGTTAATGACATTCTCGCTTTAAAAGTTGCTGATTGTTCAATTGCGATGGCGTCTGGAGCAGATGCTGCCCGCAATGTTTCTCACTTAGTTTCACTTGACTCAAATTTCGGGAAACTTCCTGAAGTAGTCGACGAGGGACGTCGCGTAATTAATAACTTGCAAAGAACAAGTTCCCTTTTTCTAGCCAAGACAATTTTTGCGATTATAACAAGTATGTTTTTCTATTTTACTGGATTGTTTGGTGGTACCAACTATCCCTTTTTAACAAACAATCTTTATATTTGGGAAATTGCGACAATTGGACTTGCCTCCTTTTTTCTTGCTTTGCAGAAAAACAGTGAGCAACTCAAAGGTAGTTTCTTGACAAATATTATTCAAAAAGCAGTTCCTGGGGGCGTGATGCAGTCAGTTATTGTTCTTTTAATATATGGTATTTCTTTTGCCTTTCCACAATTTTTGCCAAGAGAGGCCGCACAAGTTATGGCGATTCTAACTTTCACCGTCGCAAGTTACTTTATTCTTGCTAAAATATGTTCGCCGCTTGATAAATATCGTTTGATTTTGTTCCTTTTAATGGCAGGCATCGGAGTCGTTGCTTTCATCTTTGATTTCTTCTTAAGATCATGGGGGATTCTTAAAATTAATTATGAGGTGTTATCCTCCACTCATATACTCTTGCTATTTGTTTTAATAGCAGTAGCCTTGCCTTTTTACTTATTTATTAGTAAATTGACAAGTAAGATTGTTAACCGAAAGGTGGTGGCTTGACATGTTTATTCGCCACGAAGTTTTAGAGGCTTTAAAACAAGGCCATCCTGTCGTCGCTTTGGAATCGACGATAATTTCTCATGGCATGCCTTACCCACAAAACGTCAAAACAGCTTTAATGCTTGAACATATAATTCTTAAAACCGGAGTCGTTCCGGCAACGATTGGAATCATCGATGGTGAAATTATCGTCGGCATGAATCCTGATCAAATTGAAGAATTTGGAAAGCGTAAGGACATTCGCAAAGTTTCGCGCCGTGATTTACCAGTTGTTGTCGCCCAAAAAGAGTGGGGTGCGACGACTGTTGCCGCGACGATGATTATTGCCGAAAAAGCTGGTATCGAAGTATTTGTGACCGGGGGAATTGGAGGAGTGCATAGAAATGCCGGGGCGACTTTTGATATATCGGCCGATTTAGAGGAGTTTGCAATGACTAATGTCACTGTTATCTCTTCTGGTGCAAAAGCGATTTTGGATTTGCCTTTGACGCTTGAGTATCTTGAAACTAAAGGAGTTACTGTTTTGTCTTATCAAAGCGACGAATTCGCAAGTTTTTATTCGCGTGGCTCAGGATTAAGAATCGAGGACCGAATCGAAAGCGCTGATGAAGCCGCCGCAATTATCAAAAACAAACGCGATTTAAATTTGAGAGGTGGCATTTTAATATCTAATCCCGTTCCGCAAAGCGAGGAAATGCCGAAAGCGGAAATTGATAGAGCTATTAGTCAAGCCTTAGTTGAGGCGGAAGAAAAAGGCATCAAAGGAAAAGAAGTAACGCCGTTCTTACTTAAAGAAATCGCAAACATTACCAAAGGTAAATCTTTGGAAACGAATATTCAACTAATCAAAAACAACGCATTATTAGGAGCCGAGGTCGCTATAGCTCTTGCCACTCTTAATGCCAAGGGGAAATAACATGAAAAGATTACATTCATTTACACAAGCTTTATTTAGTCTAGCAAAAGAAAAACCGCTCGCCAAAATCAGTATTGAGGAGTTATGCGATCGAGTTGGTGTCAAACGCCAGACATTCTATTACCACTTCAAAGACATGGGGGATTTTATTGATTCAATCATGGTTGATTTTTGTGAAAAACGTGTTGACAAAGATGGCGATTTAAATTCCGACGCGCGTTTTGTTGCTGATCTTTTTTCGAGCAATGTTAAGGTGCTGAAGAACTTTATTTCTTCGCCTTACGCGATTAATATCAATAACTTTATTCATGACTATTTGCACACAAGATCATATAGCCGTTTGTCTGCGAATGTGAAATATAAGAATTTGCCTAGCGAGCAAATCGAGAGCGTCTCACGTATTGTGGCAAGCATTATCCTTTCAGAATTATCGTATTGGATAAATACCGATATGAAAGAAGAAAAAGAATACATTTTGCATCGTTTCGAAGTCATTTTGAAGAATGTCGAAAAAATGATGGTTGAGAACGCTCTACGTGGTACGATTGAAAACAAGCGCCGTGTCGAAACGGATAATCATAAAGAAGACAAGCATTAATAAAAGGAGAAAGACATGATTGATTTTGATTTTGTGTCACCGACAAAACTATTTTTCGGGAGAGGTAAAGAAAAAGACATAGGAGCCATTATTAAGTCTTATGGCTTTAAAAAAATCTTGTTTCATTACGGAGGCGGTTCAATCAAATCGTCGGGTCTTTATCAAACTGTTGTTTCTTCTTTGAACAAAAATAATGTTGAGTATGTCGAATTAGGTGGAGTACGCATTAATCCGACACATTCTTTAGTTAGGGCTGGAGTATTTCTTGCTCAAAAAGAAAAAATTGATTTCATTCTCGCTGTTGGCGGAGGTTCGGTCATTGATTCAACCAAAGCGATTGCTGTCGGGTTTTATTATGAGGGCGATCCTTTTGATTTTAATTTACATCTTGCCCAACCAAAACAATCCTTGCCTGTTGGCGTCATTCTTACAATATCAGCCGCCGGTTCAGAGTTATCCTCGTCTTGTGTTATCTCAAACGACGAGACTGGAACAAAGCGCGGTTTTAATAGTGATCTAATTCGTCCTTTATTCGCTGTTTGTAATCCAGAATTAACTTATTCGGTAAACAAATATCAAACAGGATGTGGCATCGTTGATATTATCTCGCATTCTTTTGAACGATATTTTTCTCCAAGCGAGCAAAAAGAGTTGGCCGACGAATTCGCTTTAGGGGTTATTCGTCACGTTGTTGAAGTAGGGAAAATCGCTATTGATAATCCTAAAGATTATGAAGCGCGAGCATCTTTGATGCTAGCTAGTACTTTTTCCCACAATGGTGTAACTGGATTAGGTAAAAAAGTTAACATGCCAATTCACGCGATTGCCCATGGCTTAAGCGGATATGATCCAAACATCGCCCACGGAGCGGCCTTGTCGGTAATGATTCCGGCTTGGATGGCATACGTTAAAGATGCCGAGATTGACAAGTTCGCAGCGTTTGGTCGCGAAGTGTTTAAAATTCATTTTGTGAATAAAGACGAAAGTGCTAATATTGGGATACGCGAGCTCCGAAATTTCTTTCAAGAAATCGGCATGCCGGTGACGCTTCGCGAATTAGGAATCGATAAACAAGACATCCCGCGTTTAGTTGAAATGATTACGGAAAATGGTACACGTGTGGTTGGCCATTCCGTTCGACCACTAGATGCAAGGGACATTGAAGCGCTTTTGCTGTCGTGTCTCTAGGGAGGTTTTATTTTTATGAAAAAAGAAGATGCTGCTAGTTTAATCGTCTATGCCTTAATGATTGGTTTAGCGCTTTTTATCGGCTTAGGAATTATTAAACCGGTATTTGAAGCAAATCCATCGGTGGCTGGAAACCAATACACCTTTGCCATCATTTCCGTTATTATCGGAGTTTTTCTAAATGCCGTATTATTAGAACTTGGACATATTCTCGGTGGTCTTATTGGAAAATATCGTATTCAATCAGTGAATATTTTTGGATTATGCTTTTATAAAAAAGAAGGCAAGGTTAATTTTGCTTTTAAAATGTTTGATGGTCTTACCGGAGAAACAAAATTTTTACCAAAAAGTGAGAAGTCTAATCCAAAACCTGCGACACTTTTACCAGTTCTAATTTATTTACTTGAGTTAGTGGCCGCAATCATTCTTTATGCCTTAATCTCCACTAGTTTAAATATTGACCTTGTGTGGTTATCAATTGGTTCCATTATTGTTGCCTCAATCGGAGGGATGATGACTTTATATAATATTGTTCCCTTTAAATTAGATGCGATTACTGATGGTTATCGTCTTACTTTATTTTCAAAGAAAATTAATATTACCGCGTATAACGAGTTAATGCTCGCCGAAAATGGTGACGAACCATTTACTCCGCGCGTGTTCGAGGAAATTACTGATTTCACCGCTGAGGTAAATCTCGTTTCGGTCTATCGAAATATTAAAGACAAGAGATTTGCGGATGCCGAGTCAATATTAGGGAATATTATTGCTAATGAAAAGAAAACAAGCACTTCCACCCATAATCGTTCCATCGCCCAACTTTTGTACTTAAAAATTATGAATGAACCGCTAGAGGACGCCAAGGAATACTACAAGACGATTCCTTCCTCAATCCAACGCTTCATTGCCAACGATCTTTCGATGCCGTCGCTAAGAGCTTATTTGCTCATTGCCGGTTTGATGGACGACGCCGAGGGCGAAATTATGTATTGTCTTGATCGCAAAAAGAAAGCGATTAAGTATACTGCTCCAGGCATTGCCGAAATTGAGGACTTATTGTTTAAAGAAGCCCTTGATAAAGTTAAAACCGCTCATCCTGACTGGAAAACACTCGAATAATTCAAAAAGCCCTCAAGCGAGGGCTTGTTTTTTTGTTAGACATAATAACTATTAATCTTTTTTAAGAAGATCGCGAATTTCAGTTAGCAAGACGATGTCAGCGGCAGGAGCTGGCTCTGGTTCAGGAATGGGTTCCGGTTCTGGCTCGCCATTTTTTTTGTGAACTTTTGCAAGAGCGGCATCTTTAGCTTTTTGAATACTGGCAAATACTTTAATAATGATAAATAGAATTAAGGCGATTAATAAAAAGTTAAAGATTGCAGTTAACACCATGCCCCAATCAAGTTTGCTGAGCGCGGAATAATAAACACCGTTATTGCCTAAGACGGCCGATCCGGCCAAAACCTCAGCGGCTGTGGCTTCAATGCTATTTGGTAAAATGGTGTAGAAGTTGTCTAAACCGCCATTGACTAAAAGGCCGATTATTGGCATGAAGATGTGCGCCACAAGAGCGGTGATGATGGCTGAGAAGGCTCCACCGATGATGACAGCGACGGCGAGTTGCATGACGTTGCCACGACTTATAAAATCTTTGAATTCTTTGAATACTTTCATTTTTGTTATCTCCTAATAAATATCTTAGAAGATAAAAATAATTATACAAGTGTAAAACAACCCGTTTCTTAATCTTTGACAAAATAAACAAAGATTGGGATAATGTTGGCATTTCAAAGGAGAAAAACATGAACAAAGTAGTTATCTTCGTCGACTCGACTGCCGATTTGAATAAAGAACATTATGAGCAATTTGATATACATGTCGTCCCCTTACTAGTCAATATCGGCGGAAAGGCCTATAAAGATGGTGAGGAAATTAATTCCGAGAAGTTATATAAACTAGTTGCCGAGCATGGCGAACTGCCAACAACGGCCGCTGTTCCGCCCTTTTCGTTTATTGAGGCATTCAAGCCTTATATCGATAACGGATACGATATTTTTTATGTCGGCATCGGTAGCAAATTGTCGGCAACCTTACAATCAGTCGTTTTAGCGGCTCAGGAATTTGAAGAAGGTCGAGTTTTTTATTCTGATTCCAATAATCTTTCAAGCGGTTCAGGCTTGTTGGCTTTAAAGGCCGCTAAGTATCGTGATGAAGGCAAATCGGCTTTTGAAATTAAAACTTTAATTGACGCGCACTCCCCTAAAGTTAGTTCACTATTTGCGATTGAAACACTAGACTACCTCCACAAAGGCGGACGTTGCAGTGGCACAACGAAAGTATTGGGCAAGTTGTTTCATATTCACCCAATCATCAAAGTGACTGATGGCAAATTAATCGTCTACAAAAAACCTCGTGGGCGTATGAATGCCGCTTTAGATGAACTCACCAAGGAATTAAAAGGGCATCTACCTAATGTTGACCTTGATAACATCATGATAACTCATGCCGGAATCGATCAGCCTAATCTTGATTATTTAGTTAAAAAAATTGGGGAGTTGGTCACCCCTTCAAAAATTGTGGTCACAAATGCAGGCGCGGTTATTTCTTCGCACTGCGGCTATGGAACAATTGGCGTGCTTTATCTTAAAAAGTAAGCAAAAACCCAATTAATGCAACAAAAAACGCCGAATTTTTCGGCGTTACATTTTTGCAATATGTTAGAACCAAGTGCTGATTGATGACCAGGAAATTCCGTTATCTCCAAACGCTTGACCCCAACCTCCATAATAGTTTTTGTATTCGATGAAGGTATCATAATGGTCGTGTGTGTAGAAGACAACTGGAGTATCATATCCATAGTCTGATATGCCAGTAAGAGTAAAGACGAGGCGATAGGCGCCACGATTCCAACTTGAGGATTCAGCATAGCCATCTCCGCCATAATCGGCCTCATTATAAATATTGTCCAGCGAGTAAGGAAGATGTGTATAGTTGCTTTCATATGGTCCGGGGTAGATACGGCATGCATTTCCATACAAGCCATAGCATAGCGATTTCGATTCATAATAACCATCGCGTTCTGTCGTGAAATAATAATTATCCGGCACGTCATTAAAAGTAACGATATAAGCGGCGACATCTTCTAAGTCGGTGTAGTAGCTATCTCTATATATTTCTTTCATCACGAGCCCATATTCATTATAGACAAAACCGATGTCGCTTTCGCTAGGTGACGGACTGATGCGATACTCGCCTTCGGGCGGCTCACCGGGTCCTTCATTTGACGTAGGCGATGAATTTTCCGAGTCGGTTGAGGAAACGATATCGTCTTCCGAACTTAAATCACTCGTGCTGTTAGTTTGAACACACGAGGAAAGAGCAAGAAGAGACAATATTAAAAGAGGGAATGTTTTGTACATTGTTTTTATATAACTGGGTTATTTTCCTGAAACAGACAAACTTTTAATTAATAAACTTGGAGCACTGATGCCTGATAATTGTAGTTCAGGATTGTTGGCAATTTCGCGAATATCCATAAATAAGCCAAGCAGGTTACCGGCAACCGTAATGAGACTAAGAGGTTCTGCAAGTTTGCCGTCACGAATCATAAAGCCTTCGGCTTGCAATGAGAAATTACCTGATTGCGGATTGAGTCCAGCATGTAAACCAGCGACACTTGAGATGTAAACTCCAATTTTAATTTTGGACATAATTTCAGCCTCAGATTTACGGCCTGGTTTAATGGAAGGATTAACGAAACCGACACCGATTTTTGAACCGCCACGATATCCGTTTCCGGTGGTGGTTGCTCCTTCTCTTTGTGCCGTTTCTAAGTTGTGGAAATAAGTTTTTAAAACACCCTTTTCCACGACCTTCTTGTTGGTAGTGGCGACGCCTTCGTCATCAAAGTAACGGAAGAAGCAATTTTTTAACAAAGGTTGTTCGAGAATTGTCACTTTTTTGCTAGCTACTTGTTGATTAAGTTTACCGATGAACAATGAAGACTGTTTTTGAACTTCTTCGGCACTAGCGCTTTCTAAATAAGGATCAAGGAAACTCGCAGCTGTTTGTTGGTTAAGGATAATTGGGTACTTTTTGCTGTCGCATTGCGTACCACCCAGTTTGCGGGTCGCGTCTTCAACGACTTGACCGACGAATTTGTCGATGTCGAGTTCTTTGGGATCGTTTGATAGCAAGACTTTATAGCCTGTTTTGACTTCTTCGCCTTGTTTAACAACAACCGCGGCAACATAAACGTAATAGTTAGATTTACTCTTGAGATTAAGACCATAAGAGTTTACTAAATTTACTTCAACGGCATCTTCTGAATATTGAACTGTTTCAATTTCGACAATGCGCGGATCCGCTTTCTTCAATTTTGCTTCAATCTCATAGAGATTTTTCATTTTTTGGTCAATTGAAATCGCTGGTATGTCTTTATTGTACATATTGCGCTTGTGGTATTTTTCACTGCCTTTAAATAGAAGAGCTTTATCAGCTTTTTCGATTACTTTCGCATTAGCAATAATCTCATTAACTAGATACTCTGGGGTTTTGCCGTCAACCTTTTCGGTTCTGGCGACACCGAACTTATCTTTATAAATTCCTCTGGCAGACATCGAAAACGTTTCGCTAGTGGAATATGAAGAAACTTCAGAATGGAATAATTCAAAAGAAAGAGAATATTTTTTGGCTGAGTACAATTCGCTTGCTTCGATTCCTTTAGCTTTTGCTAATTCAAAGAATTTTTTATAGTTCATTTTAAAACTCCTCCTCTTCCGCCGACAAGAATTTCACTGACGCGGATTGTCGGTTGTCCGACATCGGCAGGAATGCTGCCGCTGACTGAACCGCACATACCTTGTGCTCTTTGCAAGTTGCTGCCGACCATATCGATCTTCTTTAAAATATCAGCTCCCGAACCAATTAGGGTCGCGCCGCGAACGGGTTCGGCGATTTTTCCGTCACGGATAATGTAAGCTTCGCTAACTGAGAAGTTAAATTCTCCCGTCGCGGGATTGACACTTCCGCCACCCATTGAGGCGGCATAAAGACCTAATTTTGTGGCGGCGATAATTTCCTCGTGTGTTGACTTACCAGCCGCAATGAAGGTGTTAGACATTCTTGATGTCGGCTCGTATTTATATGATTCGCGACGGCAGGCCCCGTTGGCTTTCATACCCATCCGACGACCATTAAATGAATCGATTAAGAATGAAGTGCAAACTCCATCTTTAATCAGGACGTTGCGCTGAGTGGGATTTCCTTCGTCATCAACGTTATTAGAACCCCAACCATTTGGAATCGTGCCATCGTCGATGGCAGTCACAAGTGGTGAGGCAATTTGTTTGCCAAGACTATCGGAGAAAACCGATAACTTTTTAGCAACGGCAGTGGCCTCAAGAGAGTGGCCACAAGCTTCGTGGAAGACAACGCCTCCAAAGCCATTGCCAATAACGACCGGCATTTTGCCGCTAGGGCATTCCTTGGCGGTCAGCATTTTAATCGCCAATTCAGCAACTCTTTTTGCTGTTTCGCGAACGCTAATCTTATCGGTGAAGAATTCCATTCCGCCGGTGGCTCCAGGTCCTTCGAAACTTGTTTCGATTTTTCCATTTTCACTGGCAATAGCCACAAACGCTATTCGACCACGTTCTTTAAAGTCATCAAATTGCTTTCCGTCAGAATTAAAAATAGTGACGACCTTGCGGTTGTTATTAAATGAACTTTGAATGCGGACAATGCGCTTGTCATAGGATGAAATTACTTCATGAGCTTCTTTCATCAAAGCGATTTTTTCTTCGCGGGAAACTTCGCTTAATGGTCTTTCATAAACGTGAACGTTTTTAACGCGCACTTTGTTAATCTTTTCAACGGTGATTACCCGTTCGTCTTGAAATGATTTAGCGAGTGATGTCGCTAATTTCATTAGTCCTTTGCGAGAAATGTCATTCGTATAACCATAGACACTTTGCAGTTTATTTAATAGACGAATGCCGGCACCGTAAGTCGTGCTGCTCAAAGCAGACTCGGTTTTACCGTTTTCCAAACTCAGAAAGGACGAATTGTTTTGTTCTAAGTATATTTCAGCGAAATCAGCACCGCTTGCGAGACCGGCGTTTAAAACATCAATCGCTAAAGATTTTCCAATCATACTAGATCCTCCTTTATTTTAGTGGCAACAATTTTAGCATTATTCCATTGAATAATACACCCTAATACTTGTAAAAATGTATAATATCCTTATGTTTGACGCAAAATTACAAAAAGATTTAACTGATTATTATCTCGAAAAGAAACTGTCTTTTAAAAAAGAAGATATAGCTTATATCGCTGGTAAAGACACTTTTAAAGGTAAAATGCTTGGGTTTTTAACGACCGATTATTATCGAAGAGAAAAGTTGATTCGTGGCGGACAGCTTATTTACGGTTACGTATATCGGACTTGGACGAACGAAGTGACTTATACCAGACCCTATCCGATGTGGATTCTATTTTCACCCGCTCAAGAATTTATCGATAATCCTGATTTATATTCTTTGGTTTTAACTGCTTTGCAGGCAATTGAACTTCCCAAGCGCGGACAAAGCGAACTCCGCAAATTGCATACAATGCTTAATGCGGAACTGAGCGAGCCAAAATATGTTTTGATTCCCGAGCCATATGCCCAGGGACATCTTGTTTATTTATCCATGACCTATCATCGCCCCTGGCATAACAACAATTTAAAATTGGGAATTAACCCGTTTATCATAGGCCTGTCAATTTCTAAAGAAATTTTATATTTGCCGACTAAATATTGGAACGAATCATTTAAAAAAACCTACTTCGATTTTTAACTCATTCTTAAAGGAATGTGTTTGCTTTATGAATTTAGTAATGATAAACTTACAAAGCAACTTTCTTTGGAACCTAAAAGGTCCAAGGCGGAAGGAGAAACTTATGAAGAAAGACATTCACCCAAAGTTCAATCGCGTCACTGTGACTTGTGTTACGTGTGGATCGACATTCGAGACCGGTTCGGTCATGAAGGAAATTCGCGTTGACACCTGCTCAAATTGCCATCCCTATTATACCGGCAAGCAGAGATTTACTCAGGCTGATGGCCGCGTCGATACTTTCAATAAGAAATACGGCTTAAAAAACAAATAGTAAGAAAACACCGCCGTATAGGCGGTTTTTTTCATAACAATGAAAACCAAATTTTACATCACAACGCCTATTTATTATCCGAGTGCGAAAGCTCACATCGGTCATGCTTATACGACGGTGGTCGCTGATGTTTTGGCGCGCTATAAAAGAATGCGCGGTATTGAAACCTATTATTTAACTGGAACTGATGAGCATGGCGAAAAAATTCAAAACAACGCCAAGTTAGCAGGCAAAAGCGAACAGCAATTCGTCGATGATATTGCCAATGATTTTAAGAAATTATGGAAGACGCTTGAAATCAGTAATGACGACTTCATTCGCACGACCGAAGAACGACACACCAGAGTAGTGCAAAGCATCTTTTCGAAACTTTTTACCCAAGGCGATATATATCTTGGTAAGTATGAAGGCTGGTATTGCACGCCCTGCGAATCATTTTGGACGGAAACACAGGTCGGACCAGATAAACTATGTCCAGACTGTCATCGCCCGGTTCACACCGCCAGCGAAGATGCATATTTTTTTAAAACGAGGAAGTATGTTGACCAATTATTAAAAATCATGGAAAACCATCCGAAGTTTTTACTGCCCGTCAACCGTAAAAATGAGATGATTAATACCTTCATTAAACCAGGTTTGGAAGATTTGTGCGTTTCTCGCACATCATTTAACTGGGGCATTCCGACGAACGAAGATCCGCGGCATGTTGTCTATGTTTGGCTTGACGCATTAAGCAACTATATTACAGCGCTGGGTTACGATTCCGATAATCCTGAATTATTCAATGAATTCTGGGCTGACGAAAATAGCGAAGTCGTCCACCTAATGGGGGCCGATATTTCTCGTTTCCACGCGATTTATTGGCCGATGTTTTTAATGGCTCTGGGCATTCGTGTTCCGGATCGTCTATTTGTTCACGGCCTTCTAATGATGAAAGATGGGAAGATGTCAAAATCGAAAGGCAATGTTGTTTCGCCTTATCCTTTAATTGAACGTTACGGCGTTGATTCTGTTCGCTATTATTTAACTAGAGAAGTCATGTTTGGAAGCGATGGTCAATTTACTCCGGAACAATTTGTCGAACGAATTAATAATGATTTAGCGAATGATTTTGGAAATCTACTCAACCGCACTCTGGCAATGATTAATAAATACTTTGATGGCGTCGTACCGATTTATCTTGGCGATGTCACGGTTTTTGATGAAGGGCTTCGAATTCTTGTTGAAGAAACGATTAAGGGCTACGAAGAAGATCTTGATGATTTAAGAATTACTGATGCTTTTACTAAAGTAAATAATCTTGTTTCTAAAGCTAATAAATACATTGATGATACCGCCCCATGGGCGCTTAACAAAGATGAAAGCAAACGTGGTGAACTCGCCAGCGTGATGAGCCATCTCGCTAATGTTTTGTTCGTTTCCGGAATGCTTTTAAGACCAATTCTCGTCTATGCTTCGGACAAGCTATTTGATCAACTAGGTTTGACGCCAAAGCAGCGTGACTATTCAAATATTTATAAATTTGGTTACGTATCAAGCATTAAGATAAATAAAGGCGATCCGCTCTTCCCGAGGTTAGATGCCTCGATTGAAATCCCCTTCATTCAAGATTTGATGAAATAGAGCCGGTAAATTGGCTCTTTTCTTTTTACCCTTGAAGAGTAAACTAGAGAATAGACAAACGTGTTAGGGGCAACATTATGAAAAAATTGAATGTGATTTTTGTTATGGCTATTACGGCCATAGTTTGCATTTCGCTTGGGAAGATGATTATTGACAAGGGCAACAACGGCTTAGGAGTAAAAGCCGACCCCCTCCTTTATGAAATAAGGTTAGATTCCACAAATCGAAAAAGTGGACTACCGTTAACTGCTGGAGATACAGCGATATCTGGATTCTATATACCAAGTCGTAGCGTTTAATGGCAACACTATGGACCAGTTTACGCGCCCGAAAACGGACACATTGGATATGATTTTCACAAACAATTTGGATGGTGTGATTTTATAAGTTACCGAATAAATAACTCATATGAGGGAATTAAAGGAATACAAACACTAACTATTGATTATGAAATAATCGGAACAGTCGTTTCGGCGATTATGTACTATGGGAGCGTGTGGGCTCCAGCATTAGTTCCTTATGAGGGAGTGAATTCCCTTAATTTTAACTCATCCACAAGCCCGGTTGTATTGGATATGGACGATTTATCAGAATATCAAGATAATTTTTATCTTCGTTTTCGTCTTTACGCCAACTCGATAGGTGCCAAATTCATAATTAAGTCGCTAGTTGCAACCTATACTTGCGCCTATTAGCAAAGAATGATTGTTACGATGAACGCTCGGCGGATTGCTTATGCACTTTCGTTTACATATAAGTATGTTGTATAAATACAATTTGGACTTTCTATAATGTCTTGCTATAATCTAAAACATGCTCACTAACAAATTTATTAACAAACTATTTCTTACTCTGACGCTTGGAGCGTTCTTACTTTCTTCGTGCGGAAAACCCGTCGACTCTTCAAATTCATCTGACACAAGCCCCGACATTTCTTCTGGGACTTCTGCCGACA
>JBAYBO010000027.1:0-12648 GCA_041669225.1 Bacilli bacterium
AATCGCCGGTCAACAACCCGTCATTACCAAAGCTAAGAAATCAATTGCGAACTTCAAATTAAGAGAAGGACAATCAATTGGCTGTAAGGTTACCTTACGCGGCTCGAGAATGTATGACTTCCTCGATAAACTTGTTTCCATCGCTCTACCTCGTGTCCGCGACTTTCGCGGTGTGAGCCGCAACGCCTTTGATGGCCACGGCAATTACACTCTTGGCGTCAAGGAACAATTGATCTTCCCGGAAATTGATTACGATAAGGTCAATAAGATTAGAGGTATGGACATCGTTATCGTCACGACGGCACGAAACGATGATGAAGCATTCACTTTGCTAAGTGAGCTCGGAATGCCGTTCCGTAAGTAGGAGGAGAGAACATGGCAAAAACAAGTCAAAAGGTCCGTTGGTCAAGACCGAAGAAATTCAAAGTTCGCGAATACACGCGCTGCGTTCGCTGTGGTCGTCCTCACGCCGTCTATTCAAAATTTCATTTATGCCGTATTTGCCTGCGCGAATTAGCCTACAAAGGCGAAATCCCAGGTCTTAAGAAGTCAAGCTGGTAAAAGGAGGAAAGAAACATGATGACAGATCCCATCGCAGCGATGCTTACGACTATTCGTAATGCCAATGCTCTGCGCTATGACAGTGTTACCGTTCCTTCAAGCAAGATGAAGGTGGAAATCGCCAAGATTCTTCTTGAAGAAGGTTTTATCCTCGATTACAAAGTTAACGGCGATAAGAAAAAAGATTTAACACTCAATTTAAAATACGCTTCCAATAAAGAACGCGTCATTTCCGGTTTGAAACGTATTTCCAAACCAGGTCTTCGCGTGACTGTTGGTTGCGAAAATTTGCCCCGCGTCCTTAGAGGGCTCGGCATCGCAATCATATCAACAAGCAAAGGAATCATGAGTGACAAAAAAGCCCGTACCTTAGGTATCGGTGGCGAAGTAGTCGCTTATGTGTGGTAATAAATATGTCACGTATTGGCTATAAAGTTATCGATCTCCCGAGCGGCGTAACCGTTGAAGTTAATGACGGTGTCGCAGTGGTAAAAGGAGCAAAAGGAACCTTGTCTGTTAAAGTTCCCGCCGCTATCTCATTTAAGGTAGAAGACGCTTTAATTCACGTGACACGTGATAATGAAGAACGTCAAACCAAAGAAAACCACGGAACTTTCCGTGCTCTTCTTCATAACGCCATCGTCGGTGTTTCCGAAGGATTTAGCAAAAAGCTAGAAATCGTTGGTATCGGTTATCGTGCCGCGGTGAAAGGCGAAGATTTAGTATTAACAATTGGTTTTGCCCACGATGTTGTGATTAAGCCGGAAGCTGGTGTGAAAATCACCTGCGAAAAGCCAACCATCATTATCATCGAAGGCATCGACCGTCAGGCCGTCGGACAAACCGCAGCCCGCATCCGTGAAGTTCGTAAACCTGAACCTTACGGTGGCAAAGGTATTAAGTATGCCGGCGAACACATCATTCGCAAGGAAGGCAAGCGCGCCAGCGCTAAGAAATAGTTGGAGGTAAGGTATGATTAAGAAAATATCAAAAAACGTCGTCCGTCAAAGACGGCACGCTCGTGTCCGCGCTAAAATTTCGGGCACCGCGGAAGCACCTCGCCTCTGCGTCTATCGCTCTAATGCCAACATCGAAGCGCAAGTAATCGATGACATCAAAGCGGTGACCTTAGCCCACGCTTCATCTTCAGCTTTAAAGCTTGCTCACGGTGGTAACATCGAAGCAGCCACCAAAGTTGGCGAAGCAATTGCTAAAATCTCGTTGGAAAATAACATCACAACCGTCGTCTTTGATCGCGGCGGATACGCTTATCATGGTCGGGTTAAAGCCTTGGCCGAAGCCGCTCGCAAAGCCGGCTTGAAATTTTAAGGAGAAGGAATATGGTAGAAAAAGAATTTGAAGGCGTCGTTGAAAACGCCAATACTCCCAAAGCTCCGGAAGCTGCTCCTGAAAGACAAGCACCGGCTCGCGCACCACGTCCCCGTGGACCTCGTCCCCAAGGCGAACGCCGTCCCGGACGCGGACGTCAGCAACGGTTTAATGAACCAAAAGAATATGAAGAGCGCGTCGTCAACGTCAATCGCGTCAGCAAAACCGTCAAAGGCGGCCGTAAGATGCGTTTCTCGGTTCTCGTCGTTATCGGCAATGGTAAAGGCAAATATGGCTTTGCCATCGGTAAAGCTGCTGAAGTACCGGACGCCATTAAGAAAGCGCTTGAGAAGGCACGCAGTAATACTTTCCAAATCCATACTTCGAAAGGCGATACGATCTCGCATGAAATTATCGGTAAATTTGGAGCTTGTAGCGTCTTTCTAAAGCCAGCTCCTGAAGGCACGGGAATTATTGCCGGTGGCCCGGTTCGCGCTATTCTAGAATTAGCCGGTATTCGTAACGTTTATTCAAAAGTTTACGGTAGCCGTGCTCCCATCAACATTATTCGCGCCACGCATCATGGTTTAAGCAATCTTAAATCATATGCGAGGGTCCAAGAATTACGTAAATAACCTGGAGGTATGAACACATGAAGTTACATGAATTAGAACACGCCGAAGGCGCCAAAACTGCTCATTACCGTAAGGGTCGGGGCATTGGTTCCGGAAACGGAAAAACATGCGGTAAAGGCCATAAGGGTCAGAAGTCGAGATCTGGCGGACTTAAATCCCCTGGATTTGAAGGCGGACAAAACCCTCTTTATCGTCGTCTACCAAAATTTGGTTTCAAAAATATTAATCGCGTCGATTTCGCTAGCGTTAACGTCGAAAGACTAAACGCTTTTGAAAATGGTGCGGTTGTTACCCCTGCTTTACTCGTCGAAAAAGGCATTGTTCGTAAAGAATATAATGGCCTTAAAATTCTCGGTGGCGGTAAATTAACTAAAAAACTGTCGGTGCAAGCCAATAAGTTTTCGAAGTCCGCAAAAGAGGCGATTGAAAGCGCCGGTGGCACCGTCGAGGTAATCTAAAATGAAGAAGCTGGTCGCGGTCTTCAAAAATAAGGAAATTGTCAATCGTATTTTCTTCACGATTATGATTTTGTTTGTGATTCGCATCGGGGCGGCGATTACCGTTCCGGGCGTTACTGTCAGCGATGAGTTATCCAAGGCGCTTGAAACTGCCAATATGATCTCGATGATGGATATGCTTGGCGGTGGTGCTCTCAGCAATTTCTCAATCTTTGCTTTGGGTGTCAGTCCTTACATTACGGCTGGAATTATTATTCAGCTTCTTTCCAAAGATGTTTTGCCGGCTTTGACTGAACTTACCAAACAAGGTCAATACGGCCGCAAAAAGTCTGAGATGGCCACCCGTTACCTCACTCTCCTTTTAGGAGCTGTTCAAGCCTATGGCATCATTAAAACGATGGAGAACAGCCAATATATTACCATTAACATGGACCTTAACTTCTGGTCCTACGCCTATATTGTTACAATCATTCTCGCGGGAGCGATGTTAACGATGTGGCTCGGTGATCAAATCACCTCCAAGGGCTTGGGAAATGGTATTTCCGTCATCATCTTTGCTGGTATCGTCCGCAATCTCCCAATTCAAATCGCTACCGCTTACCGTAAGTGGGTCGAACAAAATATGGGACACGGAACGAGTGAACTCGTCAAAGGCTCATTCCAGTTTGGAATATATATCTTGGCCTTTGTCCTGATTATTGCCTTTGTTGTCTTTATTGAACTTTCGAAACGCAAGATTCCCGTCCAGCATTCAGGCAAAAGCGGCGGGCAGGGCCAATCGATGTCCAAAGCCTCATTCTTACCGATTAAACTCAACTCATCTGGTGTTATTCCCGTCATCTTTGCCAGCTCAATTTTAATGGCTCCTTCTGTCATTGCTAGTTTTGTTAGCACTGATACAAACGCCGCTTGGCTTAAGATCTTTTCGTATAGCGAGATGACGCAAATGCCGGGTATCAACAATACGACATGGGGCATGCCCTGGGGTTTACTCCTCTACTTGTTCTTAATTGTCGTCTTCTGTTTCTTCTACGCCAACATGCAAATCGCCCCAGAAACCCTGGCCGACAACTTTAGAAAAAATGGCAGTTACATTCCTGGCATTCGTCCCGGAATTGAAACTGAACGTTATGTTAAGAAAGTTGTTAACCGCGTTACTGTTATGGGAGCGGGTGCCTTAGCCTTCATCGCAGCCTTGCCGGTCGTTTTGACTCTGAGTGGCATCTTTGGCGAAAGTTCAAGTCTTGCCATCGGCGGCACAGGCTTAATTATCGTGGCGGGTGTTGCCATTGAAATTAATAACCAAATTGACGGCCTATTGGCTGGTAAGAGCTTCGAAGAAGCCTCGCAAGGAGCACGGCGTCGCAGATGAATATTATCTTAATGGGTCCGCCAGGAGCGGGCAAAGGCACGCAGGCGAAGCGCTTGATTGCTAAATATGATATACCACATATTTCTACCGGAGATATGTTTCGCGAAGCGATGAAACAGGGCACTGAGCTCGGCTTACTCGCTAAGCGGTATATAGATGAAGGGCACTTAGTCCCCGATGACGTGACAATCGGTATCGTCCGTGAGCGACTGGCGAAATCAGATTGTCAAAAAGGCTATCTTCTCGATGGTTTCCCAAGGACGATTCCCCAAGCTGAAGCTTTGGAAGTCTTGACTAAGGAAATTGGTCGTGAACTAGAATTTGTCATTAATATCGATGCTGATGAAGAAGAGCTCATACGACGCATATGTGGACGACGCGTATGCAAGGTATGTGGCACCCCTTATCACGTTGATACGATGAAGCCCAAAGTCGATGGTGTTTGCGATGTATGCGGCGGACCTTTAATTCAAAGAGCCGACGATAACGAGGAAGCACTGAAAGTGCGTCTTGGACACTATTATGAACAAACTCGACCCCTACTTGATTTCTATGCCAAACGCGGTCTTCTTACTTCCTTTGATGGAACTAAAGATCTCCATGTCTTGCTGGCAGAAATCATTTCGCTCATTGAGGCTAATACTAGATGATCATCGTCAAATCGCCGCGAGAAATTGTTCTCATGCGCGAGGCCGGACAAGTTGTCGCCAAAGTCTTTGAAAGATTGGAAACAATTATTCGCCCCGGCATTAGTACGCAAGTAATCGCTGATGAAGCCGAAAAGATCATTCGAAGTCATCATGCCTCACCAACCTTCCTTGGCTATAACGGCTTTAAGGGCGCCATCTGCGTCAGCGTCAATGACACGCTCGTACACGGAATTCCTAACAAACATCACATTCTAAAAGAAGGCGATATCGTCTCTTGTGATGTCGGAGCGACTCTTAAGGGTTATGTCGGTGATGCCTGCCGGACGTATCCGGTTGGCAAAATCTCAAAGGAAGCCGCTCGTTTGCTTCGCATTACGGAAGAAAGTTTCTTTAAGGCAGTAGCTTTAATTAAACCAGGTATCCATCTTGGAGACATATCCTATGCGATTCAAACCCATAACGAGGACAATGGTTATTCCCTCCCTCGGGACTATACAGGTCACGGCATCGGTCAATCCTTGCACGAAGACCCCTATATTCCAAATATTGGTGTACCAAATACTGGACCAGTATTAAAAGAAGGAATGTGCCTCGCCATCGAACCGATGGTTTCCTCAGGTGACCCTGAGGTAGTCGTCATGAATGATGGTTGGACCGTCAAAATGAAAGATGGCTCATTATCGAGTCATTATGAAAACACAGTCGTCGTCACCAGCACCGGTTATGAAATACTAACGATGCTAAAACAAGGAGGAAACGAGAATGGCTAAAACAGATGTCATAGAAGTCGAAGCAACTGTCGTCGAGGCCTTGCCTAACGCCCAGTTCAAAGTCAAATTAGAAAACGGTGTTACCATCCACGCGCACGTTTCGGGAAAAATTCGTATGCATTATATTCGCATTTTGCCCGGTGATGTCGTCACGGTGGAAATATCGCCCTATGACTTAACAATGGGCCGTATCACTTTTAGATACAAAAAACCAAATTCTTATACGTATAAGAAGAAATAACACGGAGGAAAAATTTTATGAAAGTAGCACCTTCAGTCAAACCAATCTGCGATAAGTGTAAAGTTATCAAACGCAAAGGCAAAGTTATGGTCATTTGCGAAAATCCTAAGCACAAGCAGAGACAAGGTTAAAAAGGAGTAAACAATTTATGGCACGTATTGTCGGAGTAGACATACCAAACGAAAAAAGAGTCGTCATCGCCCTTACTTATATTTATGGTATCGGGCAGACGAAAAGTAAAAAGATTTTAGCAGCAACTAATATTAGTGAAGATATTCGCGTTAAGAATTTAACCGAAGAGCAATTAACATCAATTCGCGCTGAAATCACTAAGTACCGCGTCGAAGGTGATCTTCGCCGTGAAGTTGCTTTAAACATCAAAAGACTTACGGAAATCGGCTGCTATCGTGGCATCCGTCACCGTAAAGGCTTACCCGTCCGCGGACAAAGAACGAGAACAAACGCTCGTACGCGTAAAGGTAAGAGAAAAACCATCGCCAACAAGAAGATGGCCGCCAAATAGTAGGAGGGCATAAACATGGCAAAAGCTAAAAAAACAACAACTCGTAAGAAAAAAATTAAACGTTCGTTTACGAAAGGTGTTGCCCACGTTCATTCAACGTTTAACAACACGATCGTGACAATTACCGACGAGGCGGGTAACGCCATCGCCTGGAGCAGCGCCGGAGCCCTTGGCTTCAAAGGCGCTAAAAAATCAACACCATTCGCCGCCGGTCTGGCTGGCGAAGCCGCCGCTAAAATTGCCTTTGATCAAGGCCTTCGCAGCGTTGACGTTAACGTCAAAGGTCCCGGCCCAGGCCGCGAATCAGCAATTCGTTCCTTGCAATCAGCCGGTCTAGCAATTCAGACGATTACTGATACAACCCCGATTCCGCATAACGGATGCCGTCCGCCAAAGCGCCCTCGTGGTTAATGAAAGGAGATAGTCACTATGGCAAAATTACCCCGTCCATTTGAAAAAATGATATTCAAAACCGCTATCGTTGATAGCACCTCGAACTATGGTAAGTTCGTAATCGAACCGCTCGAAAGAGGATTCGGACTCACGGTTGGAAACGCTCTTCGCCGCGTCTTATTAAGCGCCCTTCCGGGTGCCAGTGTATTCGCTGTCGAAATTGAGGGTGCCCGTCATGAGTTCTCAGCTCTTCCCGGCATTGAAGAAGATGTGACCGCCATTATCTTAAATCTTAAAGATTTAGTCTTAAAGATTGATGATGATGATGAAAAAGCGAAAAAAATCGAAGTTGACATTAAAGGTCCCGGCGCATTAAAAGCTGGTGATCTCGTCCTTCCGGCTTTCGTCTCGGTTATTAATCCCGATTTAGAGCTTGCTCATCTAACTGATGAGGGTCATCTAGTGATGACAATGTTTGCTCGCAATGGTCGCGGTTACGTGACGAGCGAAGGCAACAAACTCGCCCGTACGCATCAACAAGTTGGCGTCATCGCTACCGATTCGAACTATTCTCCAGTTACTAAGGCAAGTTATATTGTCGAACCAACTAGGGTTGGTCACGATTCAAACTTTGATCGTTTAACCCTTGAGGTATGGACGAATGGCTCAACGACTCCGCAGGATGCCGTCGCCTTATCAAGCCGAATCTTAATTGGTCACTTTGAAGAATTCTTGAAATTACAAGAACTTACACGCGATATCAATATCATTAAAGAGGTTATTGAAGCCCCAATTGATGATGTCGGCGACAAAGCAATTGAAGAACTCGATCTCTCAGTCCGCAGCTATAACTGCTTAAAGAGAGCAGGTATTCAAACGATTCGCGAACTAACACAAAAAAGCGAAGAGGAAATGATGAAAGTCCGTAACCTCGGTAAAAAATCATTAAAAGAAATTAAAGATAAGTTAGTCGAAATGGGACTGAGCTTCCGCGACTATATCGCAGAGTAGGAGGCACCATGGCAGCACAAGGACGTAAAAACGTACACGGTAAAACTGGTGTCCGCTTCAAGGCCGCGTATACCGCAAGCAAAAATAAAAACATGCTCCGTAACGTCGTCACTGAACTCATTGTTTATGATAAAGTCATCGTTACTTCTGGAGTTGTTAAAGAACTCAAAAAACTCGCCGATCATCTAATTACCCTTGCAAAACGCGGGGATTTACATGCTAGACGGCAAGCCGCGAGTGTTCTTCGTAAGGTCGTCATTGATGAAAAAGAAAGCATTACCGCTTTAGACAAATTGTTTGATGATCTTGGACCGGCTTTTAAAGCCCGCGAAGGTGGTTATACTAGAGCGCTTAAAGCTGATAATCGTCGCGGAGATAACGCCAAGCGCGTACTCGTGACTTGGGTTCGCTAAGCGACACCAAAACAATTAGAACGGCTCAAAAGGGCCGTTTTCTTTTTGTTAATTCTACGGGATATCTTTTTAATCTTTATGGTAGATGCTAAAATAAATCTAATTTATAAGGAGTTTTCCAATGAGCAAAAAATATTTGCAGGAATTAGAACCGGCTTACACGCCTTTAACTGTTTGTGAGGAAGCGAGCCGGTGTCTTCTTTGTCTTGATGCTCCATGTTCAAAAGATTGTCCGGCTGGTACTGACCCTGGACGTTTTATTCGCGCTGTCCGTTTCCGCAATTTTAAAGGAGCAGCAGAAGTCGTTCGCGAAAACAACGTGTTGGGCTCAATTTGCGCCCGCGTTTGCCCTACTGAACGTTATTGTCAAAAAGGATGTGCCAGATCAGGGATTGATGTTCCGATTGATATTGGTCGCATTCAGCGCTTTATTACTGATTTTGAACAAGATGCTAAGATGAATATTTTGAAGAAAGGCAAACTCAACGGCAAAAAGGTGGCGATAGTTGGCAGCGGTCCCGCCGGTTTACAAGCCGCGGCTTCCTTAGCCCGCCTCGGTTATGAAATAAATATTTATGAAAAAGATGCAAAGGCTGGCGGATATCTAAGATATGGCATCCCTGAATATCGTCTGTCGACAAGTATCGTTGATAAAGAAATTGAATATGTAACTGATTTAGGGGTTAATATTCATTTGAATAAGCAAGTTGGCAAAGACATTAGCCTTGAACAACTTAAAAAAGATAATGATGCCGTTATCGTCGCCGTCGGCGCGAGTTATGGCAAAATGCTTCCGAAGTTTGAAAACAATCCAAATGTTGAAATTGCCGTCGAATTTTTAAAACGCGTCAAAGATAACAAAGGGAAAGTTGATCTTCCTGATAATATATTAGTTATTGGTGGTGGTGATGTGGCGATGGATGTTAACGTCACTTTAAAACTTCTTGGCGTGAAAAATATTAGTGATGTCGTCTACGAAGAATTTTGTGAATTCCGGGCTTCAAAAAAAGAGTTGGGCGATGCTCAGATATTAGGCGTGTCGATTATCGATGGCTATGTTCCGGTTGATGTTGACGGTAAAACCGTCACCTTCAAGCATCGTGTCATTCCTGGCGAGGTAAAAATTACCGCTGACAAAATAATACTTGCCGTCGGTCAATATCCTGATGTTTGTGGTCTTGACGGTATCCGCATCGTTAACGGAGAATCTGATATCAAAGGATATGTGACAAATGATCCGAAGGTTTATGTCGCTGGTGATATCGCTCATCTAGATAAGACGGTCGTCGCTGCCGTCAGAACTGGTAAAGATGTCGCTTCGCTAATTCATAGCCGTATTGGAGGTAGATAAAATGATTAAGAAAGATTTGTCGATAAATTTTTTAGGCGTTCGTTTTTCAAATCCGTTTTGTCTTTCTTCATCTCCGGTTGGAAACTGCTATGACATGTGCAAAAAAGCCTATGGCGCTGGTTGGGGCGGAGTCGTTTTTAAGACGATGGGTTATTATGATTTTATTGTCGATGAAGTGTCACCTCGTTTTGATAAGCTTAATAAAGAAAATACTCCGTTTGTTGGTTTTAAGAACATGGAGCAGATTGCCGAACATCCTCTCGATGAAAATCTTGCCGATATTCGCCGCTTAAAAAAAGAATTTCCATATCAAGTATTAATTGCTTCGATTATGGGCTCGAGCGATAAAGAATGGGAAGAACTTGCCCGCCTGGCTGAAGAAGCGGGAGCGGATATGCTGGAAATGAATTTGTCGTGTCCGCAGATGACCTCACACGCAATGGGTAGCGATGTCGGAACAAACCCCGATCTTTGCCGCCAGTATTGTCAAGCTGTTAAACGTGGTAGCAAGCTTCCGGTCCTGGCCAAAATGACGCCGAATATTACTGATATGATACCGGTTGCTGTCGCTTGTTTAGAAGGTGGAGCAGATGGTATTGCAGCGATTAACACCGTTAAATCAATATGCAATATTGACCTTGATAAGAAAGTTGGTCTTCCGATTATCAACGGTAAATCTTCGGTATCTGGTTATTCAGGTAAGGCGATTAAGCCAATTGCCCTTCGTTTTATTCAGCAAATGAGGGCCGATGAAAGACTTAAAAATGTTGCTATTTCTGGTATTGGTGGGATTGAAACATGGGAAGATGCAGCCGAGTTTATTCTCGTCGGTTCATCAACACTTCAAATCACGACGGCTATCATGCAATATGGGTATCGAATTATCGATGATTTGCGGAATGGACTCATGCACTATATGGATGAGCAAGGCGTTAATCATTTAAGTGATCTCGTCGGTTTAGCCAATAGCAATTTAATTCCAGCTGAAGAACTTGACCGCGATTATAAGATTTATCCGGAAATTAATGTTGATGAATGTATTAACTGCGGCCGCTGTTACATTTCTTGCTTTGATGGTGCGCATCAGGCGATTGACTGGGATTCTGAAAAACGCCTTCCCTCCGTCAATAAAGACAAATGTGTTGGCTGTCTACTCTGCTATCATGTCTGTCCAGTCGGGGCAATCAAAATAGGCGAGATTGTCTTCAAGAGCGGTCGTCAAGGCAACCGCAAAGTCGAAGATATTATTCACTAAATCATCTAAGGGGTGGAAACACTCCTTTTTTTATTATATAAATGTAAGCCCATACAATTTTCGTATGCCAAGTTTATATTGAAAAATATAAGATACTTACCTATTATATTAAAGGTGCATTTATGCGTCATTTTATGACCTACGGAGGATAGATAATGGCAGTCATGCAAGAACACGCCAAGAAAAGGATTAAAGAGATTGTTGCTTCTCATAAAGACGAACCAACCCCTTTACTCGTTGTCTTGTCACAAATCCAGGAAGAATTTGGCTACATCCCACTCGAAGTCCAGGAAGTCGTTTCCGAGGAAATGGATATACCGGTCGCTGAGATTTATGGGGTCGTAACTTTTTATTCATTTTTCTCTTTAAAACCAAAAGGCAAATATATTATTGGCGTTTGTCTCGGGACGGCTTGCTATGTTAAGGGCAGTCAAAACATTATTGATAAGTTTTGTGAACTCCTAAAAATCAAACCGGGAGAAACGACTCCTGATGGTTTATTTACGGTTGATGCCTTACGTTGTATTGGCGCTTGTGCGATTGCTCCGGCCGTGACGATTAACGGTAAGGTTTATGCCAATTTGACCGTTGACCGCGTTGAAAAAATTCTTAAAGAATATGAAGGGGGAGCCAACTAATGAAAATCAATACTCCTCAAGAACTTGTTAATAAAATTCGTTCTTGCGAAAAATGTTTAGCCCAGAAGTTTAGTGGCGAAACAGGCACGAAAGCTTTGCTTGTTTGTGGTGGTTTAGGCTGTATTTCCACTGGTGCTAGCGACATTATCGAATTACTCAAATCAAAATTAAAAGAAAAAGGTCTTGAAGACAAAGTTAGCGTCGATTCAGTTGGCTGCTTTGGCTTTTGTTCACAAGGACCATTCATCCGCGTATATCCAGGCGAGACGCTTTATCGCATGGTTAAGCCCGAAGATGTCGATAGAATTATCGAAGAAGACGTCATTGGTGGACGGCTGATTGAAGATTTAGTTTATGTTGATCCCAAAACGAATAAACCCGCCCGGACCGAAAAGGATATTGATTTCTTCAAAAAGCAAATCAAGATTGCTCTTTATGGTAGCGGCATCATTAATCCTGAAAGTCTCGATGAAGCCTTTGGTTATGGCTCGTTCAGAGCTTTTCATAAAGTCGTGACGACGATGAAGAGTCAGGAAGTAATTGATGAGATTTTAAAATCAGGCTTACGCGGTCGTGGTGGTGGTGGTTTTCCGACTGGCCGTAAATGGCAGTTCGCCCTCGATCAGAAGTCAGACGTTAAATACGTCGTTTGTAATGGTGATGAAGGCGATCCCGGAGCATTTATGGATCGTTCGATTCTTGAAGGTAATCCTTTCGCGGCGATTGAAGGTATGATGATTGCTGGCTACGCGATTCAAGCGACAGCTGGTTATTTCTATGTCCGTGCTGAATATCCTCTTGCAGTAGCTAGATTAAGAACAGCAATCTCGCTTTTAGAAGAAGTTGGTTTGCTGGGTGAGAATATTTTAAATACCGGATTCAATTTTCGGGTTGATGTAAGATTAGGCGCTGGCGCCTTTGTTTGTGGCGAAGAAACAGCTTTGCTGAACTCAATTGAAGGTCAGCGTGGCCAACCACGCCCACGCCCACCATTCCCGGCCGTTAAGGGTTTGTGGCAAAAACCAACAATTGTTAATAACGTTGAAAC
>JBAYBO010000028.1:0-12514 GCA_041669225.1 Bacilli bacterium
GAAAAAGACAATTTTGCGTATCAATTGCGCCTTGTCTTTAATAAACCCGAGATCGAGTTTATCCTTCAACTGCATCATTATCAGCGTCTTGATATCGTTCATAAATTGCCTAGGCGATTTCCTTGGTGACTTTTTGTCCAGGCGTCTCTTCATGAATCGCCATTTTTAAGTAGTATTCTTCAAGCGTTCCTTGCTCGTGAACTTCATCGATTGTCAAAGGAGCGAAAAGATGGCCTTTTTTGATGACGGCGATTTTCTGACAGAGATTTTCGACGACATCAATGATGTGGCTTGAAAACATGACGATATTGCCCTTGGCGGCGTGTTGTCTCATACATTCTTTTACTTGATAGATACTATCAGGGTCAAGACCGGTGAGAGGTTCGTCAAGAAGCCATAGTTTTGGTTCATGAACCAAAGCGGCGATGATTGTAACTTTCTGTTTCATACCATGCGAGAAGGTTTTGATTTGATTATCAAAAGCGTCATCGAGGTTAAAAAGGGTGACGTAGTGTGTAATTCTTTCTTGTCGTTCTTCAAAAGTAACACCATAAATATCGGCGATGTAATTAACATATTCACGAGCAGTTAGCTTTTCATATAATGCATAATGATCAGGGACATAGCCAATTAAACGTTTGGCCATAACCGGTTGCTTTTCGACGTCATAACCGCAGATCGAAATCGCGCCTTCGGTAATCGTCTGAATGCCAACAATTGATTTAATAGTGGTGGACTTACCGGCACCATTCGGGCCGAGAAAGCCAAATATTTCTCCGCCATTAACAATTAATGAGGCATCTTTTACGGCAAAGTCTTTGTTTTTTCCGTATCGCTTTGAGAAGTTTTTAAGTTCTAACTTCACTCCGGTATTTAGTTCCATGGGTTCATCGACCCCCCTTCCGTTTAAGGCTGCCATCAAGGCGAATTTATCAAGTTTGATCTTTTTTTGACGTAAACGTAAGTCACCAAGCGAATCTGCAATGCTGAAGCCGAGGCTATAAACGAACCACATACCAAAGGAAACACCGACATAAACAATAAGAAATAGTACTTGGTAAATGGGGTGAAATTCAAAGACGAGTGAACCGACGTTAAAGCTGACGGTGATATTAAAAATATTTTCGGCCCACCGACCAAGCTTATCGACGATAAAATCACTGTTAATAAAGAAGAAATCAACCGATGCATAGTTGCTAAACCAAACATTAAGGACCATGACGAGCAGGAAATATCCCGAAAAAGCGACTAATGAATAATACATTTGCTTCATTTTTGGCCGCGGGAATATTTTTAAAGCCACTAGTAATAAAGGCATGAAAAATGCCAAGGAGTGGTTATACCAGAATTGCACGATAACTTGACTAGTCAGGTTTGTTGCTGCGGAATAGTTTGGCATCAGCATGGCCATTAAAGCGCCGAAAACATTAATAAAATAAGTAAAATAAAATAATTTATCGAGTTTAAAAATTATGCATAAAGGAATAACATACATCGCCGTATTGCATAGATGAATCGGCCAGGTCCATGGTTCTAAGAAATTTTGATAATAGAAAACACGCGAGAAGGTAATCATTGTCACAACGCTTAAATAAACCATTGCAAAGCGAATAATTTCCTTATCTTTGCTCTTCAAAGCGAAATACAAGACTAAGGGAATGATAATTGATCCATAAATGAACAAACGATGAACGAAACTAATATCGATTACTTCATGTCTGGCGTTGGCATAGCCAAACATGATTTGCGGTCCGTAAATCGGAAGCGAAGCGAGTAATACCGGAATGATGGCTATTAATAAGCTAATCGTTTCCTTTTTGTTCAGTTTTAATGAATAATCATCACGCCAAATTAGGAATAACCCATAAGCGACAAAGGCGATTTCAACGGCAAACATCGCGCTTTGAAAGGTTAATAACAGGTTTGCTCCGGTGTTACCGATAACTTGTAAATAAACACTATAATAGGAAAATCCAAGATAAAGGGCAAATCCAGGGGTCAGGACAAATTTAATTAAATTAGTGAGAACGCGAACTTTAAAAAACGGATAAAGCATTAATAAAACGACGAGAGTGAGTTCAATCCAAATGCCAAAGTAGGCAAAGAAATTAATCGCCGGGTCAAAAGGGCCATTATATAAGCTGACAATGCTAAGCCCTTGATCAGCATATGAGATATAGCGCGTGATAAAAACAATGATAAGGGCGAAAGCGTATATCTTTTTACCGAGGTTAAATTGCTTATTTCGCGCAAAAAAGAAGGTGACCAGACTTCCAGTCGCGGCAACAACGAGTGCTAAGATAAGCGGCAAATAATGTGACAATTTAATTTCCTATTAATTTTGTTGGTTGGACAATAAGTGCATCGGGCTCATTCGGTAGCATTATAGCATTGAGCGTTTAATTTGTTAATTAGCATAAAATTTATTTTATAAGCCGTGGCAAACTTGACCCCATTCAGTTGTGGTAATGTCGTTATACAAATCGAGAATCGATCCATGATTACGATGAATTTCATTATTTAAGTAAGAACCTTCATAAGACATACGAAGGGGGGAACCGGCCATATATACTTTATTGATTCCGTCAGTTACAAACGAAGTTGTCCCATTAACAAAGTTTAAATAAACTTTAGGAATCGTTCTTTTTCGGCCTTTCGTCAAATAGCGAGTTAAGGTTTGCAAATGAGGGTGACCTCCACAAACGCCAGTTTTGCCATTGTAATAAGTGGTGGCATATGGCGCTCCGGCAGAAATAGTGACAATCTTTGGTTCCAAAACATCTAACAAAACATCGTTGCCACCTTTCGATGAGCCGTGGTGAGCGGCTTTCATCATCGTTACTTCATGGAAAATCTCGGGATTGGCGTTATTAATTTGAACAAGACTTGTCTCGCCGTTTCCGCCTGTGCCTCCATAGCCATCGGGATTGTTTTGTAAATCACCAGAGAAAAAATAGGTGAAATCTCGATAAGCGAGTATACCGGCTAAAGAAGTGACATTTAAGTCGTCGACCATAGCTCCGTCGTTAAAGTTTTCACTATAATAACCAGTGTCAAGCCAGTCAATAAATAGTTCACTGGTAACATAAGTGCGTTTCTGTCCATTATCTTGTTCATTAACCATATCGTAAATACGGTGGTATTCCGTGCCCATATTTACATAGTAGTCTACAACGTCGCGACGATAATTTTGCTCACGATAGTAATAATTATAGCCATAATCGACAATCATCCCGATCGATTTGGTTGCTTCTTTCATCGCCGGATAACCGCCATAATGGTCGGCATGAGGGTGAGTTAAAATGAGTAAATCCAGATGGCCGTTATTAAGATAGGCATCGTATGTGTCCTTCATGACATCGAAGTAAGTCGAATTGTCGGAATAATCTTGCTGTGAGGAATTTCCAAAGTCGATTGCAATCGTGGCATCTCCGACTTTAATTAGATAAGCATCGCCATATTGAGTGGGTTGTTCGAAAGTTAAGATTTCTAAATAATCTGACTCACTATTAGAAAGAGGATGCGCGACACTTCCTAATGGAGCATTTTCATCATATGCGGCCGTTTCAGCAATTGTTTGATCATCAGAATCGATAGTGATGCCGATATCAGCCATGTTTTGTATTCTTTCTAAATAACTGGCCGCTGGTTGTTCTATGGAGGGCGATGAATTATCGTTGTTCGAAGAGCCAATTGGCTGATTATTGCATGCGGTTAACGACAAAATAAGCAGCAAAACAAACGGCACGAATCTTTTCATACTAATTTACTTGCTTTCTAATCGCTTGAAATTTGCGAAATTGAGTTTGGCGAGTTGTTTAAAAGTTTCAAGACCGTGATGTCTAATGAAATTAGAGGCGAAAGCATCGACTTTCGCAGATGCTCCAAACGGAATATTTACCTCATATTTTTTATTGAGCGCTTCCATTTTCTTTAGAAAAGAATAACGGGCAATAACGCTTGCCAAAGCAACTGAAGGAAAACGTAATTCGCCCTTAGTTTTAAAAATGACGTTTTGGGCGATTTCTTGATCGGTGGCGGCATATTTAAAATAACGCACTTCCGAAACAAATTTATCGACATAAACATTTTTAACTTGCGGATGCTTTTTCAAGAGATTAAGTAAAACACGGTTGTGAAGACGAGCCTTCATTTCGTTAATATTGATACCTTTTTCGGTCAATTCATTATATCTTTCGTTACTTAAACTTATTTGCGAATACGAAAATTTCTTTAATAATCGCGGAGTGATTTCCAAAATAAACTGATCAGTCATTTTTTTCGAATCAGTTATACCGATTTTTCTTAAATAAGAAACATCTTGCTTCTTAACATGAGCAGCACACACACAAATCGGCCCTAAAAAGTCACCGGTACCGACCTCGTCGCTACCAATTTGTTCTTCAATATCGAACCAACCTAATGGCTCATCAATTTCTGTTTCTTTAATAAGAAGAACGCTATTATCCCATTTTTTAGCTTCGAGAAAATGGCCTTCCCCGGCAAATGTGATTTTGGTATCTTTGCCTTTCGTGTTTTTATAGGCGGTGATGATAATCTTTTTTACTTCGGCCCGAAAAATAATGTATTGTCCATCGTCGGGAACCAAATACTTTTCGTAATGCTTCTTAATTTGTTCTAGAAGTTCACTGTCAGCTTTTATTGTTATCATTTTTTTATTTGTGATTAGCAACAAATATTTTAACACAAAAGCCTTGCTATCAATAGCAACGATGATTTGTGATAATATATTGACATGTCTGATATTTATAAAACCTTAGAATTCACCCAAATTCGTCAAAAGGTTACTACTTATGCGCAAAGCGAGATAGGAAGAGCAAATGCTCTTACTATAGCAATGCTTTCAAAAGAAAATCTCACACAGGAACTAAATATTCTTGATGAGATGATGGTGCTTAATCTTCGTTATGGGCATCTTCCAATGATGAGCTCTTCGAATTTGACGCAAAAAGTTGAATACGCTCTTAAAGGGGGAACTTTGACTCCTGAAGATTTAGAAGCAATCGCCCATGACGTTATTATCACTGGAAAAATTGTACAGTCAATTCGTAAGCGGGAAGAGAAGTTTCCACTTTTAAATAATTCAATTCGTCAATTTTCCGAACTTGAGCAACTTGAAAAAAACATTCACCGAATCGTTGGTCCTGATTTAGGCATATTAAGCAACGCCTCTTCAACGCTTCAATCTATTCGTAAAGCAATCGCTGAAACCGAACGAAAAATGACGGCTCGTTTCCAATCGGTCATTGAGTCACTTCGAGACTATATGAACGAACCGGTCGCCACTATTCGCAATGGTCATTTTGTCTTACCAATTAAGACAGTGCATAAAGGAAAAGTTAGCGGAGTGATTCACGATATTTCCGACACTGGTATGACAACATTTATTGAGCCCGAGTGGGCCGTCGAATCAAACAACCAAATTTATGTTCTAAAAATTCAAGAACGCGAGGAGATTCATCGACTGTTAACTGAACTTAGTATGCAAGTCGCTAAAAATGCTCAAGAAATTCTAGCCAACAACAACCTAATTGGATATCTAGATTTTCTTCAAGCTAAGGCCCTTTATGCGATAGCGATTGATGCTAAAATTGCTCAGGCTTCAGATGTAAGAAAGATTGAATTAAGCCAAGCACGACATCCGCTAATTGATGCAAAGATCGTTATTCCTAATGATTTTATGTTTGATGAAAAAACCCGCATTGTCGTCATCAGTGGCCCCAATGCCGGCGGTAAAACCGTGGCGATAAAAACCCTCGGATTAATGATTTTAATGAATCAGTGCGCGCTTGCGCTTCCCACATCAAAACCCGCGAATCTTGCGTATTTTCATCAAATTTTCGCCGATATTGGCGATAATCAGTCATTAGCGAGTAATCTTTCGACGTTCTCGGGTCATATTAAAAATTTAGCTGAGATTGCTGATAATGTCGGTCGGGATGATCTGGTTTTACTTGATGAAATAGGAACTGGGACATCGCCCCTTGAAGGCGAAGCTTTAGCGATATCTTATTTAGATTTCTTGCGAAATATTGGGGCCTTTGCTTTTTGCTCATCGCACTATGATGGATTAAAAGATTATGCACTAAGCTCTAAAGGAGTTATTAATGCCTCGGTCCTTTTCGATGAATTAAAAATGACACCGACTTATGTCTTAAAACATGGCGTTCCCGGTCGTAGCTATGGCTTAGAAATGGCCGAGCGTTATAACTTGTCAAAAGCAATTATTTTAGAGGCTCAAAAAATCTTAAGAATTCAAGGTCATGAACAAAGCATAAGTGCTCTGGGAAACTTACAAAAACTAATATCTGAAAACGAAACAAAATCTCGTGTTCTCGAAAGCGAAATGAAGCGACTTCAAAACGCTGAAAGAATATTAAAAGACCGCGAACAAAAACTGGAAAGCCAACGTCAAAATCTTCTCGAAGATGTTAGTGAGACCAAGCAAAAAGTTCTCGCAGAAGCCGAAAAGGAAATCGATGAGATTTTTGTCCTCCTACGGAATCCGAATATAAAAATGCACGAAGTAATCGAAGCCAAGAGCAGAATTAGGAAACTTGAAGAGGAAGAAGCAGAAGTTATCATTCATCACGATGGAAAAGTCGAGATCGGAAGTTATGTCACAATCGCTGATTTAGGAATAATTGGCAAAGTCGAAAAGATAAGTGGAAATCGTGTTTATATTGTTTCTCCCGATGGCTTAAAAATTACATCGAACAAAGATAAAATCCAACTCATCGATGCTCCTAATGACAAAAAAGTTGAGAATAATTATTCATCTATGCCAATTGCTAACGATGTCAAACTTGAATTGAACGTAATCGGTTTTCATGTTGATGAAGCTCTTGAAGAAGTCGCCCGTTACTTGGATGGTGTACGACTCAAACGCTTCTCGCAAGTTCGCATCATTCATGGTTTTGGGACCGGCGCCCTTAAACGAGCAATTCACGAATACTTAAAGAATTGTGATTTTGTTAAAAGTTTTCGTCCCGGCGACCAACATGAAGGCGGCGGCGGAGCGACAGTGGTGATTATGAAATGACCGAAGCAGTCAAACAAGCTTTGCTTCTAGTTCCAAGTAAAGCCGGCGTCTATCTGATGAAAGATAAAGACGAAGAAATTATATATGTTGGCAAAGCCAAAAACCTCAATAAACGCGTCACTCAGTATTTTATGCGTCCGCAAGCCGGTAAAGTCGCAGCCATGGTTTTTAATGTTCACCATTTTGAGACGATTATTACCAAAAGCGAAAAAGAAGCGTTTATCCTGGAGATGAATCTAATTAAAAAGCATTATCCGCGTTATAACATTCTTCTTAAAGACAGCAAGCATTATCCTTATATCGCCTTAAAAAGAAAAAACAGCCCAGTTTTAAAAATTGCCAGAGATGACAAAGATAAAAACTTCTTCTATTTCGGTCCCTTTCCAACCTCGATGCATGCTTATGAAGTTATCAATCTTTTAAATAAGATATTTCCGCTCCAAAAATGCAAAACTTTGCCAAGTGTTCCGTGCCTCTATTATCACCTTGGACAATGTCTGGCACCTTGTATTAATAAAATTGACGAGGAAACGCATACCGCTATTTATAACCAGATAAAAAGTTTTTTAAGTGGTAATAATGAAGACGTCAAAAGTCAAATTCGTCATAAGATGGAAGAAGCAAGCGCGAATCAGGAATATGAGAAGGCGAATGATTATAAAAAGACATTACTCGCCATCGATCACATTAATGAACGGCAAAGCATGGAAGTTAAAGACCATATTGATCGCGATATTTTTGCTTATATTACAAGAGACGGATATCTTGCTTTGGCGATTTTAACTTTTCGCCAGGGAATCTTGCTTGGCAAAGAAGTATTTGTCGTTGAACAATTCGGCGATGATTTGGATTTGGTCGCTGATTTAATTTTGCAATATTACCAAACCCACTCTCTACCCCATGAGATTGTTGCTAATATTTATGGTTTAAAAACAAAAATTACCGAAATATACGACATTAATGTCGTATATAAAAGCCGTGGCGCGCTTTACGATCTTGTCGATATGGCCAGCATCAATGCCCGGCAAGGTTTGGACGAACACTTTATGTCCGCGAGATTAACTGACGATAATTTAAAAGTCTTAACTGAATTAGGGGATTTGATTAATATCAAGATACCGACATATATTGAACTATTTGATAATTCCCATCTTCAAGGCTCGTCACCAGTTGGGGCCATGGTTGCTTTTATTAACGGCGAACCGACAAAAAAGATGTATCGTAAGTTTCATATTGAAGGCGAAGAAAAGCGCGATGATTTTGCCAGCATGAAAGAAGTCGTCTATCGCCGATATAAACGACTTAAAGATGAAAACATCCGCCTTCCTAATTTAATTCTTGTCGACGGAGGATTGCCCCAGCTAAATGCAGCCTTGGAATCTTTGCAAAGACTTGAGCTTTCTATTCCTGTTTTTGGATTATACAAAAATGAACGCCACCAAACCGAAGGGTTGATTAATCAAGAAGGTCGTAAATATGATTTGCAAGGCAATAAACCGTTATTTTTCTTATTAATGCGCATGCAAGATGAAGTGCATCGTTTTGCCATCAGCTTTCATCATAAACTTAGGAGCAAAGCTTATAAGGCAAGTATACTCGATGGAATTGACGGTCTTGGCAAGCGCCGAATCGAGATTTTATTTCGTAATTACTCTTCCATTAATGAACTTAAAAAAGCAACATTAGAAGAACTGGAACAACTGCTACCGAAAAATGTTGCCATGCGGGTAAAAGAAAGACTGAAAGAATAACTTTTTTTGTGTTGATTAGTAAATGCTAAAATACTATATTAGTATAGCGATATGTCCTCTTAGCTCAGCTGGATAGAGCAACGGCCTTCTAAGCCGTAGGTCAGGCGTTCGAATCGCCTAGAGGATGCCATAAAAAAAATAACGGCTTTGACAATTATGTCAGGCCGTTTTTGTTATCTCAACAATTATTAGGCATAGTTTAAATGCATTAATATTCATATGATTGTTGCCGATAATTCGAATTGACACATTGGATAGAATCGCTCAGTTATTATCAGAACCGTCTGTTCTTCTTAGCCAGCATTATTCTTTTGATATTTTCTTTTGTCCAAATTAATCAAGAATGCAAGAAAATAGTTCGAATAACATATGTGGTGGTTTTCATCATTCGTATTTTCTTATTTGCTACATCATTTGGTTGCAAGGTGTCCGCCATAAACAAAAGTTATTCTATGATGAGCTCAAGAATTGATAACTGATTTGTTGAATATTTGTCAATTACTCAATTTCCATCCAAATATTGCTTATTGGTTTGAAGAAAAAGTCATTGAACAAATAAAGGATTCTTCACTAGAACTTTTTATCTATGGCTTTTTGAAATAATTTAATGCACCTATTTGATTAACCTAAATAATGATATATTTTATATGTATAATAAATATCAATTTTCATGATTACAGCATATAAAAAGGTAAAAGACCGAATTACTTCTATCGACCTTTTAAAATTATTTAGCATGGTTTTTATTTGTGTGACTCATTGCCTTCAAAGGTGGGCCACTGGTGATTATGTAAGCACAATAGGCTTCTCTATTTTTTATAGTGTCTCTTTGGCCTTCTTTTTCTTTAGTGGCGGGTTTCTTATCAAGAGAACTTCATCGCTTAAGGAATTGCTAATCTATATTGTTAAAACAATTATTCTTTATTTGGTACCAGCCTACTTTTTTTCATGCTTGTCCATTTGGACATTACCGCGGTTTACTTTATTAAATAAAGATTTCGCATATTGGATGAACGAACTGTATCTAAGGACAGATACTTTTTATTGGTATTTTCTCGTCGCGGCTTTTATAAATATTTTTATAGCCGTTAGTTATTACATTTTTTCTTTTATAAAAAAGACCAGTCTTGTCTCGGATATTCTTAAAGCATTTTTTATCACTGGATTGTCGGTCGGATATTTGATGATTTTTAGATATATTTACATAACCGAAGAACTTGGTCCCGGATGTTTATCAGCGAACATGGTACTATACTATTTTCCGATATCGTTATTGGCATTTTTGTTTAGGACTTTTAAATCCTATTTCATTAAGCTACCTAGGATAAACATTATTAAAGCGGTGGTCGGGGTCATGTGTTTGGCAATTTATGTTCCGATTTTAGTATTTTACAAAAACTGGTTACCGGGCTTAAGTTTGAGTTTTGGAATTATTTTATGGCACTGGTGCGGATCGGTTTGCGGAACAATTGCTTATTTTTATCTTTTTTCAATAATTGGCAGATACAGTTTAATTAGGAAAATATCGGCTTTAGGAAGTTTCAGCGGACCATTCTATTTGGTGCACGTCTACATTATTCGCCTCTTCGCCAGTTATATTTCTCGACCAGCCGTGTTTGACGGCCCTGCAATTAGTTTTGTGACTTTTTTAACAATCATTTTTACTGTCGGAAGTTTTGCAATTACGGCTTTATTGTGTTTTATTCCATATACTGATTTTTTCCTTTTCTTGAATTATAAACGAATCCGCAACATGCTGTTTCCTCGCGAATGGATTTCAGTCCATTTTTTCAAAGAAAACATTCACAAAATTGAAAACCCGAAAAATCAAACCTAGTTCTAGGAAAAATTATGTACGATTATTTAAATCGTTGTTTCTTTTCTATTTAAATACCTGTTTACATAACTCGTAATATTAATTTACACATATCCCTATATGGGTTATGATATTCGATAGTATTTCAATCGATTTAGAAAGAAGAAAAATGTGAAAGTTATCATCGGAGACCATGAAGAAATCAGCCGCCTAATCGCCGACGAATTCATTCAGCAGATTCATCAAAAACCCAATTCTGTTTTAGGCCTTGCCACTGGAACCTCACCTCTTGAGGTGTATGCTAATTTAATCAAGGCTAATAAGGAAAAACGCATTTCTTTTAAAGACGTTACAACTTTTAATCTCGACGAATATATTGGATTAGATGGTAGTCACAATCAGTCGTATCGATATTTCATGAACGCGAGTTTGTTTGATCATGTTGATATCGATAAAAATAACACCCATGTTTTAAAAGGCGTTGGCGATTATCGAGCCTACGCGAATCAATATGATGAAGAAATTGCTAGAAGCGGTGGAATTGATTTACAAATTTTGGGCATTGGAAGCGATGGTCATATCGCCTTTAATGAACCGGATACCCCGTTTGACTCATTAACACACATCGCAGACTTAACCGAATCGACTATTCGCGACAATTCCCGCCTTTTTAAAGACATCAGCGAAGTGCCGACCAAAGCGGTAACGATGGGTTTAAAATCAATCATGAACGCTAGAAAAATAGTACTGATTGCCTGTGGCGAGAACAAAGCACCAGCGATTAAAGATTTGCTTGAGGCACCGATAAGCGAAAAGAATCCTTGTTCAATCCTTCGGAATCATTCCGACTGCACAATCTACGTTGACTCTGATGCTTATAGCAAAGTTACAAATAAATAAAACTAAGCCGCGATTGAATCGCGGTTCTTTTTTTGTTAGCATTTATAGGCACTATGAATAAGCGAAACAAAATTTTTTATACAATTTGCTATTAGGTGGAGTTCTTGTCGTAGCCGCCTTCACTATTAATCATTTTTATGATTATGAAAAGCAAAAAGTTCTTGGCGCGGAAAACGAAATCGTTGATTGCGACTATTATTTTGACGAAAATAACGGTTATACCTCCATATATGAAATCGTCGACCTTTTAAATACATCTTCAATCAGCGACTCTTATAAGACTTGGGGAACGGTGAGTAAATATTACGTCGATTCCAGTAACTATAAAAACTTCTACATGCAAAGTACTGATCAAAACGGCAACGTTGCCGGAATCATGATTTATCGAAGTTCAATTTCTGTGGCTGAAGGGAGCGTTCTGACTGTTGAAGGTTACCCGACTTTATATAATAATTTACCAGAATTTAATACGCCGACATCGATTGCAATCGATTATGGAGCGAATTCCTCGCCGGTAACGACGCGGGTGACGAACGAAACCTTCTGGCAAAACGCAACGAATCGCAGTTCCTCAGAGTTCTTGTATGCACAAAGTTTAGGAACAATTGAAATATCTATTCAAGACGTTGAACTATCTTATGCATATTCTGGAAATGCGATCGTCACTATCGGAACTACCGATATTCCTTTGTATTACTCTTATTTAAATGAAACCTCGAATATTGATAGCGTGATTAGTTCATTAGATGGATATATGGTCGATATCATTGGCTATTTAAATTGTTTTGATAATGGTTATGACGCTAAAATGCAAATTTTAATTAGAAGTTCTAGCGATATTATCGCTGAAGGTATTGAGTATTCCCTTACTTTAAACACATATAATTATATTAATATTGGCTCTTACAGCACCGGAAACTATCAACAGGTTTCACTTTCAGGATATTATCTTGAACACTACCGGGCAATCCGGCCAATAAACTA
>JBAYBO010000029.1:0-12486 GCA_041669225.1 Bacilli bacterium
AAATGCTCAATCTCCCTTTAGGCACCGTAACAAGTAAGTATAACGCGGCGCTGAAAAAAATTAGGATTGCTTACGAAAAAGAAAATGAAAAAAAGTAAGAAAGAAATCTTGAAGAATCTCCGCCAAGAAGGAAGTATCATTACTCCTGATGTTTTAAACAATGTTTATAAAGCCATCGGCGTTGATCCGATTGCTCTTGGTGAAAAAGAGAAAACAATCGAAAGACGCTTACAAAGCGAAGCCGAGGTTTTTGTTCCGCAAAACCAAGTATCTGTTTATGCCGCAAGCGAAAAGCCGCGTTTATCCCTTAAAACTCTCTTTCAAAAACCTCGATTTGTCTCTATTTTTGCCACAGCGATGATGGCCGTCATTCTTTCTGTAACCTTAATTGGGCTTCGACTAGGCGGATTTTTCGTTATTGATCCAACAGATAGCAATACAACTACAAATCCCGTCACCGTCCCACTTCCGATTGAAAACGATCAGCAAGTCTTCTCGGTTGGTGCCTTGTCGGCAAATGTTCTATTTGATGCCGTCGAAGACGCCGGCGGTGCCGGCCAATTCCGTGCTTTACTTAATGATACTGATGTCGATATCATTCTTAGCCAATTCCCGCCTTATTTAGAAATGGTTGAACAACTTTTATCCTCAGATGGTGAATTAGAAACAATTAGTGAGCTTTCCAATCGCGAAGATTACGACTTTAAAGAAACTATTGTGGCTTATGACCTTCTAGGCGGAAATCTCAATTACATCATTTACTATAATGTCGAGACTCTCGTTGAGGAAGCTGCTGAAACACAATATTCATTTAATGGTATTATCATCTATGGTGATTCTACTGACGAATACGATATCGAGGGAAATCGATTTATTGAAGGTGATGAGACCAAAATCAAAATGACAATTCATTATGATGAGAATAATTATATTGAATCGATTTATAAAATCGAAGATGACGGTGCTAAATATGATATAAGGGTTTTTGAAAACAATGACATAATTAGTAGCAGCAGACTCAAAATTGAAACCGAGGAAGAAGAAACGCAATTAAAATTGGACTTTACTAATGAGAGCGGTACTTATTCTTACAATATTAAATTTGATGAAGAAGACTCAAATGCAATGTTTGTCCGTTACCACATTAATTTAGAAGATGATACTCCGCATCAAGGTACGATTAAAATTAAAATTATTGTTGACGAAGAAACAAATGAAATCGAATATGAAATGGTAATCAAGCCTAATGGCGAAGGTCAGGGCACGACTCATAACGAAAACCGTGGGAATGGAAAAGGTCAAGGAAGTGGCCAGGGAAATAACAACTAGTCAATAATTAAAAAACTCACGATTTGACTCGTGAGTTTTCTTGTTGTTGCCTGATATATTAGAAGGCCCAGTTTCCGTTTTTAAAAATTTGGACTTTCTTGCCATCTTGAGTTGTGGCGACGATGGAAAGATCTTCGCTTCCAATCATGAAGTCGACGTGAATCATCGAATCATTGACGCCCATTTCAGTTAACTGTTCTTTGGTGTAATTACCATAATCTTTAACACAGTTTGTGTATCCCATGCCAAGGGCTAAGTGACAAGAAGCATTCTCATCATAAAGCGTGTTCCAGAAAAGAATTCCGGAGTTACGAATTGGAGAATCAAATGGCACTAAAGCAACCTCGCCAAGATAAGCGGCAAATTTGTCCATTGAAATCATCTGCTTAAGCAGTTCTTCGTTTTTTTCGGCGTGAACTTCGACGGCTTTTCCTCCCTTGAAGACAATGTGGAAGTTTTCAATCAGCTCACCTTGATACGAAAGTGGTTTGGTCGAATAGACAACGCCTTCGGCTTTGCCTCTTTCAGGAGCCGTAAAGCATTCTTCGGTCGGAATATTAGGATTAAAGAAGATGTTAGAACCAAGAGTCTTTTCTCCTCCGCCTAACCAATTAACATTATGGAGTATGCCAACAATGAAGTCGGTTCCGTTTTTACTTGTATAGTGAAGGGTGTCAATTTTAAGCGAATTTAAATATTCACATCTCCTTTTTAAATCGGCATTATGCTCATTCCAATTAGCAATTGGATCACCCTCTTTGGCGCGCGATGTATAAAGAATTGCTTCCCAGAGCTTTTCAATTGCTTTGCCTTTAGACAAGCCAGGAAAAACCTTCTTGGCCCAAGCCGCCCCCGGAACTCCGGCGATGGTCCATTGATATTTGTTTTCGCGTTCATCACGAAGTGGCTTTAAGATTGGGTAGACGGCCTGGCCAACCTTAGCAAGCTTAGCTTGATTAACGCCTTTTAACGCATCAGGATCTTCACTAATTAAATAGATAACAGCTGGAAGTGTCTTAACATAATGTTTTTCTCTTTCAATTATCCAGTTAGGCACTTCGGAAAGAGATTTGACAGATTCTTTTTTATAGCGGATTTTATCAATCGGACTATGTGACCAACGCACGACGACCGACTTAGCACCAGCTTTGTAGGCGTCCGCGACTACATATTCGACGATTCGCGGTTGATCAAGTTCGGCGTAGACAATTACATCTTGTCCCTTTTGAACGTTGGCACCAATTCGAACGATTAGTTCGGCGTATTTACGTAAAATTTTGGCTTTCATATTTATACCTCTCGTATTTAATACGTAGGTTATTGTATCATATAGAGTGTCAATTTATTAAAATAAATTAGTAATCAAAGGAGAACAATTATGAAGAAAATGTACAAAGTCTGGGCAATTTGGCAAATATGTGAGGCTATCATTCTTTTGGCGGCGGGCGTTTTGACAATTATTTTTTCAGATGATCCAGATCTTTATAAATGGATTTTCATCGCCATCGGCGCCTTCTTTATTCTCGACGGCGTTCTAAGAGTCTTGATGCCATTCTTTAATAAGGATCCAAGAGATAATTCACTTTTTACAGGCATTTTTGAAATTACCTTTGGTATTGTCATTATTCTTCGTTCCACCGCCATTACCGAAATTTTGATGATTTTCATCGCCACCTTGCTGCTTGTTGTTGCTCCAATCGCGATTGTCGATGGTATTTTAAGAATTAAAAGGAAACAAGAGACTCTTTTCTTTCCGGTCCTTGAGTTTATCGCCGCATTATTATTTATCACGATCGGTGTCATTATTCTCGTTTCAATTCAGAATGCCCAAAATATCGTTCTCATTGTAATTGGCTGCATTCTAATTATTATGGCAATTGTCGAAATCGGCTTCACAATCAAAACTTTAAATAAAGCCAAGGCTCGGGAAAACAAATCAAAAGAAAATGCTATCGTCAAAACAAAAGATAAAAAGGAAAAGAAAGAAGTTATCGAACCAGTCATCGTCGAAAAAGGAGAATCCTTCCCCATTGATAAAGTCGAATAGGGCTTAAATTATTAAAAGAACCGATTATATCGGTTCTTTTTCTATTAACGAAACACTCCCGTTATTTCTTTGAAGTGAGGGAGGGTGTCACACCATTCAACAAAGATGCGCCACTCGTTTAATTTATGATAACGACGCTGCATATACATTGTTTTTAATTGCTGATAATTACTCGTCATCGTCGCACCGAGACAAAAACCTGAAGGAAGGGACGCCACGATTTCGCGCCATAAAGTTTTCTTACGTGAATCATTTTCACTTAAAGACAAATACTCTTTGACCATCTCACTAACGATTCGTACCACTTCATCATTAGTCTCACTGACGCACTGCTTAGCGATATCAAACTTTAATAGACAATGCATTGTGGATTGCGAAGAAATGAAATCGAACCAGTGATAACGCTGGGCTTGCTTCCACCAATAAAGAGGGGCAATGACATCCGTCTGAACGAGTATTCCTTTTAAGAAATTGTCGTGTCCTTCGCCTGATTTTGCATTACCAAGCTTTGTGGCTCGCATGAAATCTTTATCAGTTATCTCACTCGTGTCGATTTCCACACGCATCGGATTGCCAGAGGCTTTAATGGCTCGTTCAAGTCCGTATACTTGGGTGTTCGTAATTTTAAATTCCATGTCTCATAATCTCCATTAAGTTTTCGTATAACGCTAAACGCGTTAATGGTCCGACTCCGCCGGGAACCGGTGTTTGAAGGCGAACCTTCTGTCCTGGCTTGACATCACCATACAAGACTCCATCCACACGATTAATTCCAACATCAATAATAATGGCATCTGGCTTAAAACTATAACCATCCACAAGCCATTTCTTTCCGATGGCCACAACAATGATGTCGGCATGTTCTAAATAAAACTTCATGTCCTCTCGTGTGGTCTTAGAATGAAGAACGGTGACATTTGCGCTTTCTTTAGTAAGAAGGCTGGCCATAGGTTTTCCGACAATATTGCTTCGTCCAATGACGACAACATTTTTCCCCAAAATATCAATCTTGTTATATTTCAAATAATCGATAATACCGCGCGGAGTACAAGCCTTGAGGGCCGACAAAGGATGAAAACCGTCAACATCCTTTGATGGCTTTATAGCAACTTTGATTTTGTTTTCATCAATGTGTCTGGGCAAGGGCATCTGCACAATAAAACCATGCACATCTTCATCTTGATTAAGCGATTCCACCACTTCTAAAACATCGGCTTCGCTAGTCTCAATAGGAAGTTTAATGTGAGTGGCGCGAACTCCAAGTTCTTCGGCATCTTTAAGTTTGCCGCGAATGTAAGAATTAGATCCATCATCTTCATTTACTTGAACAATGGCGAGATGGGGCTTGACTTTCATTAATGAGACTTCGTCGCGAATTTGCTGTTTACGAATTGCGACATATTCTTTTATTTCCATATTGTAGCCCTCTCTTAATAAGCCATATTTTAACATTTTTAATGTCTCTTATATATAAGAAAAAGGATTTCATAAAAGAGTGGCAAAACCCCTCAGGAAACTAATCCATAAACGATGGAGTGGTCCGCTTTTTGTGTCGTCTAAGGCCACCAGCCTCGAATTGGCGAGAATATCATCAAAATCAGCGCTTACCTCTTGAATAATCGAGCTTTTGTAAATCCACACTCCATTTTCAAAATGCAAGTATAGGCTTCGGTAATCTAAGTTAATTGTACCAATAGTTAAAAAGTCATCATCAGCCAGGAATACTTTCTGATGAATAAAGCCGGGTATATATTCATATATTTTTACACCAGCTTCGATTAGTCGTCGATAATATGATCGAGTCACTTGGAAAACCAGTTTCTTGTCGGGAATAGCCGGGGTGACGATGCGAACATCGATGCCTTGCTTTGCGGCATTTGAAAAAGCAATAATCATTTCGTTATCTAAAATTAGATAAGGGGTTGTAATAAATATCCTTTTTTTTGCTCTTCCCATCATGTTCAAATAAACGTTTTCGCCGACTGCTTCGTCATCTAATGGCGTGTCGGCATAGGGTTGGATAAAGCCTTTATCAACGATTTTCAATTCTTTACTTTTAGCCAAGAAAGGTTCAAATTCTTCACTTTTTCCACTTAGAACACTCCAAAAAGTCAAAAACATCAGAGTCATGCTACTCACCGCATCACCTCGTATAAGCAAGACATTATCTTTCCAATAACCAAACCTTGATTTTAGATTAAAATATTCATCAGCGAGGTTAATCCCTCCAGTAAAGGCCGTCGATCCATCGATAATAAGCATTTTCCGATGATCACGATTATTTATGCGAGCATTTAAAAAGGGGAGGAATCGATTGAACGCATAAGTTTGGATGCCTAACTTCCGAAGTTGGCGGTCATAATTATGTGGAACGCTCGAGATTGAACCCATGTCATCATAAATAACGCGGACATCAACGCCTTCTTTAACTTTTTGAACAAGTAAATTTAAAATACTGTTCCACACTTCACCTTGAGCAAGAATAAAATATTCGATAAAAATAAATCTTTTGGCTTTTCCAATTTCGCTTTTAAAAGTTTTTAGAAATGATTCGCCTGAGCGAAAATATTCTAGATAACAATTTTGATATGGTCCAAAGCCAGTTGTGTTCTTAATATATGTACTTTGTTTGTGGGCATCGAGATTTTCTAAAGCAAGCGCTTCCAAAACATTTTCCGTTTTTTTGGTGGCTCGTTCGATCATTGCATGCATTTGTTCAACTCTCTTTTTTTGGTGACGATTCATTTTTTTATTTCCAAACATTAAATACATGAAGCCGCCAAAAACGGGAAAGATTAAAATCAATACGAGCCACGAAATCTTATAGCTCGGGTTACTTCGATTACCGATAATAGACAAGACAACGATAATACTTACGCCCAGAAAAAATAAATAAAGATAAGGATAATAATCGCGGATATAAATTACACCAAGAACAAGGATGGCTATTTGCGCAAGAAATAACAAAAAAACAGTTAAGAGGCGCCAAAGATGCATTTTCAAAAAATTTTTCATCGATAACACTACCGATACTTATTATATATGAAAAAAATATAAAAAAGCCCCAAATGGGGCTAAAATACTCGAATTTTTACTTAAGCTACGTTTTGTAAAACGCTAATTAGAATCGCGAAGAAAAAGAAAACGATGGCAAAACCAAACGTGAGCCAGGTAATTACTAATTCAGAGCCTCTTTCCTTCGTTTTGACAAATATATTTGTTCCACCGCCAGTAATAGCTCCGGAAGCGCCTTCTGATTTACCGCCTTGCAGCAATGACAAGACAATGATAATTAAGGCAACGATTAGGAATATAACATCATACCATTGCATTGTTCAAATCTCCTTTTGCACCTATGCTTTTAATATATTCGCACAAACCATTTCTTAAAGCAAATGCTTTATTTATTAAGGGTTGCTTTTATTTCGAAGATTATATCACGAATTTCCGCCGCTTTTTCGAAATCATAAGTCTTTGCCGCTTCACGCATTTGCTTCTCTAACTCTTTAATTCGCGCTTCAATTTCGCTTCGTGATGCTTTGGCTGTGAACACCTTAAGAATTTCTTGCTCATCTTCCATATTCTTTAATGGTGGACGTATATCTTTAATAATTGTTTCGGGGATGATGCCATTTTCTTCGTTATATGCTGACTGAATTTTTCGACGACGATCGGTTTCGCTAATCGCAAAACGCATCGAATCGGTCATTCTATCGGCATACATAATTACTAAACCATTTTTGTTACGGGCAGCCCGCCCAGTCACTTGAATCAAAGAGCGAGACGAACGAAGGAAACCCTCTTTATCGGCATCGAGAATCGCAATAAGAGAAACTTCCGGGATATCAAGTCCTTCACGAAGAAGGTTAATTCCAATCAAAACATCATATTTTCCCTTACGCAGTTGATAAATAATTTCCGTCCGCTCAAGGGTTTTTGTTTCGCTATGAAGATAAGCAACTTTGATGCCTCTTTCTTTCAAATAATCTGTTAAGTCTTCAGCCATACGGATTGTCAATGTCACAATCATTGTTCTTTCTTTAGAAAGAATTCTTTGCTTAATCTCATAAATAATATCGTCAATCTGGCCAAGGGTACGACGAACTTCAATGCGAGGATCGATGAGACCGGTTGGGCGAATAATTTGCTCAATTACTTCGTGGTTTACTTTTCCTAATTCGTAATCTCCCGGTGTCGCTGACGTGCAAATCGTTTGTGGCATAATCATCTCGAATTCCGGAAAATTTAATGGGCGGTTATCAAGGGCACTAGGCAAGCGAAAACCGTATTCCACTAATGTCATTTTCCGTGAGCGATCACCGTTGTACATGCCTCTAACTTGTGGCAATGTGACGTGAGATTCATCAATAATTAGCAAGAAATCATCGGGAAAATAATCAATTAAAGTAAAAGGTCGTTCTCCTGGTTTTCTTTTATCGATGTGACGAGAGTAGTTTTCAATTCCGGGGCACATGCCAAATTCAAGCATGCTTTCGACGTCTTGCCTAGTTCTCATCTCAAGTCGTTCAGCCTCAAGTAGCTTTCCTTCCTTACGAAAATATGTGAGTCTTTCTTCAAGTTCGGCCAATATTGTGACTGTCGCTTCTTTTGTTCTCTGCCTTGTTGAAGCGTGTCCATAAGCGGGAAAAATAGGATATGTTAGGAACGTACGTCTGACTTCGCCAGTCAAAATATCAACCATGCCAATCCGCTCGATTTCATCTCCAAATGTGTCAATTTTTATAAAATATTCGTCGGTGTGTGGAGGAACGATTTGAATGATGTCACCTTGAACCCGAAAAGAGCCAGGCACGAGGTCCATATTATTTCTCGTGTATTGAGAATCAATTAATTTATGAAAAAGTGCTTTCCGGTCAATTGTTTCACCGACGCGAATCTCAAATACTAGATTCCGATATTCATCAGGATCGGTTAATCCATAAATTGAAGCAACAGATGCGACGACAATCGTGTCTCTTCTTTCCAAAACGGAATTAATCGCGCTTGTCCGCAGCATTTCAATTTCTTCATTCATAACGGCATTTTTATCAATATATGTATCCGATCTCGGAAGATAAGCTTCCGGTTGATAGAAATCAAAATTGGAAACGAAATATTCAACTCGACTATCAGGAAATAATTCTTTGAACTCGGCATAGAGCTGACCAGCCAATGTCTTGTTATGAACAAGAACAAGGGTTGGCTTTTGCACTTCTTGTATAACATTGGAAACAGTAAAAGTTTTACCTGTTCCTGTCGCGCCTAAAAGAACCTGAATCGGACGCCTTTTTGTTAAACCAGCAACTAGCTGTTTAATCGCTAAAGGCTGATCACCGGTCGGTTTATAGGTCGATGTTAATTTAAATTTATGTGTATCCATAACTGTGCAATTTTGAGAGTTTTTCCTGCAGAAACTCGCTTTTTATGACAAAACATCCTTTCTATTACGGGCTTCCATATCGAGCATGGCATTTAAAAATCCGTCAATATTTCCGTCCATAACACTATAAACGTCACCTTCTGAATAATTCGTGCGATTATCCTTTACTAATGTATACGGGCAAAAAACATATGAACGAATTTGACTACCCCATTCAATTGCTTTTTGTTCGCCAACAATATTTTTCAAATCATCCTTTTGTCTCGTCTGTTCCAATTCATAGAGCTGGCCTTTTAACATATTCATTGCCATTTCGCGATTAGAAATTTGTGAACGTTCAACTTGGCAAGAAACGACAATTCCTGTCGGAAGGTGGGTAATACGAATGGCGCTTTCGGTCTTATTGACATTTTGTCCGCCTGCGCCGCCGCTTCGATAAGTATCAATCTTTAAATCATTTTCATTTATTTCAATGTTTATTTCATTATCAAATTCCGGTACGACATTAACAGAGGCAAACGAGGTGTGACGTCTGGAGTTTGAATCAAATGGTGAAATTCTAACAAGACGATGAACGCCCTTTTCGCCTTTTAACAAGCCATAGATATTTTTGCCACGAATGGTAATCGTCACGGTTTTGATGCCGGCTTCTTCTCCGGCTTGATAGTCGATAACTTGCATTTTATATCGATGTTTCTCGGCCCATCTTACGTACATTCGATATAACATATCGGCCCAATCATGCGATTCAGTGCCGCCAGCACCAGGATGAATAGTCACAATCGCATTTAAACGATCAAATTTACCTGTAAAATAGAGTTCGGAGCGAAGGCCTTTTACATCTTGGGAGAGTTCATTAATCATTTCTTCAATGAGTAAAACCATATCCTCATCGCCACCGCTTGTAACTTCAATAAGTTCTTTTAAGTCAGCATGGTTTTTGGTTATCTTTTGATAAGAATCATAAATTTCTTTGACTTTGTTATATTCGTTAACAATATTAACAGCCCGTTTTTGGTCATTCCAAAAATCAGACTCGTTTTGAATGGCTTCTAACTCTTTGTTTTTTGCTTCTAAACTAGCGAGGTCAAAGAGAATCACCGAGCCGGTAAACCGCTTTAGTTAATTCACTAAAAACGAAAATCAGTTCTTGGAGCTCTTTCATTATTCCTTTTCCTTTACCGATGTTGGTTCCTGAGGAGCATCAATGACTTTGTCATCGTCTTTTGGAACTTCTTCCGGTTTCTTAATTTGGATAATTGCATTTAATAATTTTAAGCAAACATCTGCTGACACCCTATCAAGCATATCGCGGAATAAGGCATGACCTTCATTAACATAATCCTGTAGGGGGTTTGTATTAGCATACGAGCGCAAGTAAATGCCTTCGCGTAAACGCGACATAGTATCGATGTGCCGTGTCCAGTTTTGGTCCATTGTTTGAAGTGCGATTTGACGTTCAACTTGGTTGGCTATTTCTTCGCCCCATTCTTTACGCTTGGCTAAATAACGATCATAGAGCGTATCACCTAAATCTTGTCCCGCTTCATCAGCTGGGGCTTCATCATAGGCATTAGCTCTAAATGTTCCTTCGCCCATATACCGTGGTTCGACAATCTTACGAAGGTTGTCTCCATTAATCGTGCCATCCCGTGAGTCGACTGAAATAGCTTTTCTAGCAAGAAATAATCCGGTTGTTTGAAAGAAATCATAGATTAAATCGTTAATGTTATCTGCAAAAAGAATTGAATCGCGCTTTTCGTAAATAGCGGTTCTTTGCTTTGCAATAACATCATCATAATCAAGTAAGTTTTTACGAATATCGAAGTTTTTTCCTTCGATTTGCTTTTGGGCACTAGTGATAAAGTTAGAAAATAGACGGCTTTCTAAAGCTTCAGTTCCTAGTGTTTCAATTCGCTTTTGAACGTTATCGGCTCCAAAACGACGCATTAATTCATCGTCAAATGAGACATAGAAACGTGAAAATCCTGGATCGCCTTGACGACCGCTACGACCACGAAGCTGATTGTCAATACGGCGAGCTTCATGTCGCTCGGTACCTAGCACGGCTAATCCGCCGATGGCTCGAACTTCATCGTCAATTTTAATGTCGGTGCCACGGCCCGCCATGTTTGTCGCAAGCGTAATCGCGCCTTTTTTACCGGCTAGCGCAATAATCTCTGCTTCGCGAGCGTGGTTCTTGGCATTCAACACTTCGTGCGGTAATCCCGCTTGTGCTAATAAACGACTCACTTCTTCAGACGATTCTACGGAAACGGTACCAATAAGGATTGGCTGACCTTTTTCGTGACGTTCTCTTGCTTCTTCGATAAGTGCAACTAGCTTCGCTGGTTTATGAGCATAAATATAATCAGTGGCATCATCACGAACAACCGGGCGATTTGTTGGAATTGCTACAACGCGCATATTATAAATTTTTCTAAATTCTTCTTCTTCGGTTTTGGCCGTTCCAGTCATACCAGATAGTTTTTTGAAAAGACGGAAAAAGTTTTGATAAGTGATTGTCGCAAGCGTTATCGTTTCCTGTTTAATCTCGACGTTTTCTTTTGCTTGAATGGCTTGTTGCAAACCATCTGAATACTCGCGGCCTTTTAGAATACGACCAGTAAACTGGTCAATCAACTGAATTTGATTTTCGCCATCGACCAAATATTCAACATCGCGAGCCATAATATAATTAGCTTTCAAGGCTTGAACAATCCGATGAACGAGGTCCTGATGTTCAGGATCATATAGGTTGCGAATTCCAAACATTCGTTCGGCACGAGAGTTACCATCTTCAGTTAAGCTACATGTTTTTGTTTTAATGTCGACTTCGAAGTCTCGTTCCTTTTTAAGTGTTTTAACAAATCGATCGGCAACCGTATATTGCGAGGCACTCGCCTTCGCACCACCAGAAATAATTAATGGGGTTCGGCTTTCATCAATTAAAATTGAGTCGGCTTCGTCAATGACAGCAAAGTTAAGACCCCGCAAGACACGAGATTTGGCATTTTGCGCCATATTATCACGCAAATAATCAAAACCCAGTTCAGAGTTTGTTGTATACGTTATGTCGCAGTGATGGGCCTCTTTTTTTTCAGTGTTTGTTTTATCGCGAATATTAACGCCGACGGTAAGACCTAAGAAACGATATATTTGTCCCATCCAGTCCGCATCGCGCTGAGCTAAGTATTCGTTGACGGTAACGACGTGCACGCCTTCGCCCTTAAGAGCATTTAAATAAACGGCCATTGTTGCAGTCAAGGTCTTACCTTCACCGGTTTTCATTTCAGCCACATCGCCTTGATCAAGAACGAGAGCACCAATTATTTGCACTTGGAAGGGAAATTGACCAAGTGTTCTGCGCGCGGCTTCACGAGCAACCGCAAAGGCTTCGTACTTGATTGCTTGTGTTGTTTCTCCGTCTCTTAATCTCTGTTTAAATTCTTCAGTTTTGCCTCTCAAATCATCATCACTTTTAGCGGCCATTTCTTGCTCCAATGCAAGAACCTTCTCGCTTTCACGAAAGTATTTTTTGAGAATTTTTTGATCAAAACGGAATATTTTTTCAATAAAATTTGCCATTTTCTACACTCCGACTCTAGTTAGTTAGCCATGTTATTTTACCATTAATGATAATGGTATGCCAAACTTATCTTTCCCCAATATCTGCTACTCTTGAAATGACAAGAACAGATAGTGATTTTGGGGAGTGGGCTTTTATTAT
>JBAYBO010000030.1:0-12409 GCA_041669225.1 Bacilli bacterium
GTTGAAAGTTTATCGAGCTATGCCCGTCAGTTTTTAGGCAATGTCGATAAGCCAGACGTTGATTCAATTGAAGGATTATCGCCAGCGATTTCCATCGATCAAAAAACCACCTCGCATAATCCTCGTTCAACGGTTGGCACCGTCACGGAAATATATGATTATCTTCGATTGCTATTTGCGCGGATTGGCGTGCCTTACTGCCCGACTCACAATGAGCCAATCGTTTCTTTTTCACCATCTAAGATGGTTGATGTCGCATTACATTTTGAAGAAGGAACAAGATTACAAATTCTTTCACCTATCGTTCGTAACGAAAAAGGTACTCAAACCGAAACGCTTAGTAAAATTAAACAGCAAGGTTTCGAAAGACTACGTGTGGATGGCAATCTTCTAAGAATTGATGAAGTACCTGAACTAGAAAAGAATAAACGACATAACATTGATATTGTTATTGACCGGCTTGTCATCAAAAGCGATATTCGCACGCGAATCTTTGACGCCATTGAGTTAGCACTTGACTGGTCGCATGGCTATGTTATTTTGCTTACCGATAAAAAAGAACGTTTGCTCAGTCAACATCACAGTTGCAAATACTGCGGCTTTTCGGTGCCTAAACTCGAGCCGCGTCTTTTTTCTTTCAACGCTCCATTAGGTTATTGTCCTAAATGTAAAGGTTTGGGTATTAACCGCGAAGCGGCTTTTGATTTATTAGTGCCTAACGATAACTTATCAATTATGCAAGGGGCGATTCGATATTATAAAAACGTTGTTCATAGCAAAAATATAGATTGGCAGGAATTTAAGTTCTTATGCGAACAATACAAAATTGATTTAAACGTTCCTTTTAAAATGCTAAGCGACCATCAAAAGAAAATCATTTTCTTTGGTAGTGATAAACCTTTTACTTATGCAATCACGTCCGTCAGCGGTAATAAAAATCATCGTTCCGGCTATATCGAAGGCATTAAAGCAAAAATCGATCGCCTCTACCTTGAAACCTCAAGCTCAATGATGCGCGATTATTACGAGATTTACATGCGCGACAGCGAATGCACTGAATGTCATGGTGCGCGTTTAAATCAACAAGTTCTTGCCGTTCGCATTAATAGTCTCAATATTTACCAAGTAACAACTTTGCCAATTAATAAAATGCTCAAATACATTGCTGAATTAGATGAAATTTTGACACCGACTGAAAAAGAAATTGGCCAGTTAGTCATTAAGGAAATTCGCAACCGCACGCAGTTTTTAAGCGATGTCGGTCTCGACTATCTTTCCCTTTCGCGAATGTCGATGACTCTAAGCGGCGGTGAAGCGCAAAGAATCAGACTTGCCACGCAAATCGGCAGTCGCCTCTCAGGCGTGCTATACGTTCTTGATGAACCAAGTATCGGTTTACATCAAAAGGATAATGCTAAACTTTTAGCGACGCTTAAATCGATGCGTGATTTAGGTAATTCACTAATTGTCGTTGAACATGACGAAGAAACAATTCGCGAAGCTGATTATATTGTTGATATTGGTCCCGGTGCGGGCATTCACGGCGGCTACATCGTCGCCCAGGGAAGTTTAAAAGATATCATGAACAATAAACAGTCGATTACCGGAGACTATTTAGCTGGCCGTAAGAATATTGAAATCCCTGCTACAAGAAGAAAAGGCAATGGTCGCTTTGTGACAATTAAGGGTGCGCGCTGTAATAATTTAAAAAACATCACCGTTGATTTTCCTTTGGGAAAGTTTATTGCCGTGACTGGCGTTTCCGGAAGCGGAAAATCATCACTAGTGACACAAACGCTTTATCGGGCGATTGAAAAACGTCTTAACGGCGTTGATAACTATCCGGGCGAACATGATGATATCTATGGCCTAGAAAACATTGACAAAGTCGTTAATGTTTCCCAAGAGCCGATTGGTCGCACACCGCGAAGCAATCCAGCAACATATACCAAAGTATTTGACGATATAAGGTCTTTATTCGCCGAAACGATTGAAGCCAGAGCACGCGGATTTGACAAAGGTCGCTTCTCCTTTAATGTAATTGGGGGTAGATGCGAAAACTGTCAAGGAGCTGGAGTAACGCGTATTCCGATGAATTTCTTACCCGATGTCTATGTGCGATGTGATTCATGTAATGGTAAACGCTATAACGAAGAAACTTTGCAAGTCACATACAAAGGTAAAAATATATTTGAAGTTTTGGAGTTGACGGTTGAAGACGCTTTAGCATTTTTTGAAAATCGACCGAAGATTCGCCGCAAAATGCAGACGCTTTACGATGTCGGCTTAGGTTATATTAAACTTGGTCAGCAAGCTACGACCTTAAGCGGTGGTGAAGCCCAACGTGTTAAATTAGCGTTTGAATTACAACGCCGCCCAACTGGCAAAACTATATATATTCTTGATGAACCGACAACCGGATTGCACACTGATGATGTCAAGCGCCTAATTTCCGTTTTGCAAAAGATTGTTGAAAACGGGGATACCGTTCTTGTTATCGAGCATAATCTCGATGTTGTTAAAGTTGCTGACCATGTGATTGATATTGGAAAAGACGGCGGGGACGCCGGCGGACAAATCATTGCCCAAGGCACACCCGAAGAAATCGCGGCCTGTTCAGAATCGTATACAGGCTACTATTTAGTGAATATTTTGAAAGGAAAAATAAAGAAAGTTGTTGAATAACAATTCTCGTGTTATTCTTTCACACAGGTAAATTTATGGAAGCACTCGGATACATCAGTTTAATTCTCGTCGTTGCATCGTTTGTTTTTTTGCATATGACACTTAAAAAAATAGTAAAGAAAGAAGACGCGATAACACTCTCGCCTCAAGATTACGCAAAAATCATTGCCTCGATTGGTGGAGCCGCACTTTTTGGCCTTTTATCAATGCTAGGTCTTATTCTAGCTAAAGGATGGAGTCTCCATGGAGGAGAGTATGCTCTTGCCTTGATTGGTAGTTTTGTTTTCGTTTTTGCTCTTGCCTCACTTTATGCAACCTTTGGCTTGAATTTTTATAAACCAATGTTAGCGGCAAAAATATTTAAAATTGTTCGTCTCATCATGTATATTTCGATACCAGTCATTATTATCTTTTTAGCTCTCGCCACCGAAGGGATTGCCAATCATATAACTTATCCTCTGGCTAACCGCATTTCGTTAACCGAAGGATTCGTCGACCCATTTAATCGCACAGCTAAATTTGCTGTCACTCTCTATGGAATTTTAATTGTTGGCGGTGCAATCATTGTCTATTTTGTCGCCGACCATTTCTTTTTTAAGAAATTTAAACGCCATGGCATACTCGATTCGACATTTTATATCGCTTTCCCGGCTGGTTTAGTCGGCGCGAGGCTCTGGTATTGTTATGTTTTGGAGTTTGATCGTTACGCGAATGACTTTCTTGCTGTCTTGCAAGTTTGGGACGGCGGTTTAGCAATTATGGGTGGTGCTATTATGGGCATTATCGTCGGCGTGACTTTTATGCTTGTTCGTCGTAAATATATTAATATCCGTTGGGCAATGGATGTTATTGTTCCGGCAATTTTAATTGCACAGGCAATTGGACGTTGGGGAAACTTTTTTAATATCGAAGTCCATGGTTTGGAAGTGTCTGCTTCCTCATGGAGTTTTCTACCTTCAATAATTACTAATAATTTGGCTTTTAGTTCGACCGACGGACCGGCATCGGCTGGTAACATTTATGTGCCTCTATTTCTTATTGAGTCAGTTAGTAACCTCGCTGGCTATTTTCTCATTACTTATGGTGTTGGAAAAGGTCTTCGCAAGTGGATTTCACTTGGCGATTTGTCGATGGGATATCTTATTTGGTATGGCGCGACGAGAGCGATTATGGAACCGCTCCGCTCCGCTGATTTCGAATATGGGCAATCGTGGATTTCTTCATTTATTTTAATTGGAGTCGGTATTCTCGGTATTATTGCCTTCCACGTTTACGATTATATCCGCAAGAAAAAGAAACTCGAACCTCGTAATTACGAGACAGTATAATTATTATGTATAAACTTGTACTTTTTGATATGGATGGCACAATTGCCGACACTGATGGAATGATCGTTGCCACTTTTATCGAAATGTATCGTCTCTACCGTCCCGATTATAGTCCAACAATTAATCATATGTTGACCTTTTCCGGACCACCGATTTTTGATACTTTGGCTCGTGAATTTCCTGATTTGTCAGTCGATTTCGCACTAAGCGAATTTAAACGATTATCGCTACCGAATTATTTAAAACACGCCAAGCCCTTTCCATATATTCATCAACTGACTGACGAACTTCAAAAAGGTGGGGTAAAAATTGGTGTTGTGACTTCTAAACATCGTTATCCGGCCGAATATACCTTACAGTTAATTAAACTTGAGGGCGTCTTTGATTTGTTAGTTAGTTATGATGACGTAAAAGAAGCTAAACCAAACCCTGAAGGAATATATCAGGCGATGAAGCATTTTGAGGTAGATGATAAACGTGAAGTCTTGTATGTCGGAGATACAGTTACCGATTATTTAACGGCCCGGAATGCCGGAGTTGATATCGCCTTGGTGACGTGGACGCCACGAGAAATTCCTGCTAATCTAAAACCAGACTATCTCCTTGACTCTTTCAATGAATTTTTTGAGGTAATAAACAATGGGAAAGCAAATTGATGTAGTCATCATCGGTGGCGGTATCGCCGGCATTACGGCCGGTCTTTATGTAAAACGTAGCAACTTAAGCGTAATGGCAATTGACCGTAATGTTTTTGGTGGCAAACTAGCAAAGCTAGGCGAGATATATAATTATCCCGGTTTTGAAGCGATTAGTGGTCCAGATTTTGCCTTTAAACTCATGGAACAAGCCGAAAAGAATGGTATTGAACTGGAATATGGAAGCGTCATTAACGTAACTAAGCAGGAAGATGGATTATTTCTCGTGCAAACTGAGGAACATATGATTCATGCCAAAGTCGTTATCATTGCTACCGGGACGATTGAAAAGCAGCTTGGCATTCCCGGCGAAAAAGAATTTCTTAATCGTGGCGTCTCCTATTGCGCGACATGCGACGGACCGCTTTATCGCAATAAAGAAGTCGCGGTGGTTGGTTATTTAGATACCGCACTTGAAGAGGCGGTATATTTGTCTGGTATCGCCAAAACCGTTTATTTAGTGAGCAAAGTTTCTATTGAAAAAATTGAATCCGATAAGCTGCCGAATGTCTTGACTCGCTCGAATATCAAGATTATTGCTAAAAGCGACGTCACCATTATTAAAGGTCAAGAACACGTTGAAAGCATTATTGTTAAGGATTTAAATACCAATGAAAATCAAGAAATTAAAGTCGGCGCTGTCTTTCCATACATTGGGCAAAAAACGTTGACAGAGTTTCTCGCAAATTTAAAAGTCGAAACACGCAACGGATATCTTATTGTTAGCAAAGACATGGAAACAAATGTTCCCGGTTTATTAGCTGCCGGTGACACGACTGATAAAAAACTTCGTCAGTTAGTGACGGCTGCCAGTGATGGCTGTATCGCTGCCGCCAGTGCAATTCGCTACATAAAAGTAAAACGATAAAAATATAAAATAATTTTTATAAAGACATTGTTTGGAGCTAGGTTTTGTAACTACAAAAATTGCTATAATAAGCGTTATTTAAGTATTTTTTGTGAATTTGTATGTTATTATATCTAATATAAAGGAATTTTTATGATTGATTTAATTATCTTAACTGGTGTCTCGGGAGCTGGAAAATCAACTGCTGTTCGGACGTTTGAGGAATTAGACTATTATATTGTCGAAAACGTCCCTCTTTCAGTTATCTCTAAACTATATAAGGCTTTTGAAGATGATCCGGTCCGTTATCGTCGCACTGTCGTGGTTGTGGCCATTGATGAAGCACTTAAAGCCGCACAGGCTGCTCGCAAGAACACGAGTTTTCGGGTTACGTTTTTGGCGCTTGATGCCTCAGAAGGTGAGCTATTGACTCGTTTTCGCCTAACGCGTCACATTCATCCGGCCCAAGCGCATGGTTTATCACTCGCTGACTGTCTTGAGCGTGATCGTATAATTATGAATCAACTAAAAAAAGATGTTGATATGTATGTTGATACTACCGGAAAAACGGCAACCGAACTTCGAAAATTTATATTTACTAATATCCAAGGGATGGAAAGTGGCAATTTAACAGTTAGTTTCGTTTCTTTTGGTTTTAAACATGGTGTTCCTAATGATGTTGAGATGATTTTCGATACTCGGATTGTTCCTAATCCGTATTGGATCAGCGAATTAAAAGATATGACAGGTCTTGATGAACCGGTGAAAAAGTTTATTTTCGAGGATAAAGAAGCTCAGGAACTTATTAAAAATATCGAGAAGTATCTTGATTATTATCTTGCGAAAGTTCGTGCTGAAGAACGGAATTTCTTTGTTATTGGCATCGGCTGCAGCGGTGGCCAACACCGTTCAGTGGTAATTGCTAATTATCTAGCGAATAAATACTCCGCCAATTATCGGACTTTGTGCTTGCACCGCGATATCGGAAAATTCAAAAAGTGAGACCAACGATTTCGTTTACCCGTAAAGTCAAAGAAGAGATTGTCATCAAACCATTTACTGAAGAACGGCTCCGCTCACTAGTGGCGGCGTTCATTAAGGTTAATGGCCGCATGGAAATCAAGAATCGCCACGTCGCGATTCTTTTACAAACCGAAAACGCCAAGATCGCTAAATTTATATATCAAATTATCCAAAAAATTTATGGTATAAACATTCGTTTTTCATATGAAAAAACGATGAAGTTTAAAAAACGCATATCTTATAACATCATTATTGATCAAGAAGCCGAATACATTATGGGTGATTTAGAAATTTCGTTTTTAGAAGGAAAAATCGCCAAGAATATCGTCTTTAATGACGACATGATTGGTGGTTATCTTGCCGGTGCATTCTTGGCTTCTGGTTCAGTTAATAGCCCACACAGTTCAAATTATCATTTTGAAATTGCTTTAAACGACGAAAACTATGCGAAATGGTTTTTGAAGTTAATAGCCAAGTACAAAGGCGGAAGTTTTAACCCTAAAACCATCAAGCGCCGTGAGCAAATTGTCATTTATTTGAAAAAGTCTGATCAAATTGCTGATTTCTTGATTTTAATGGGTGCGACAGCCGCGAGTCTTGAGTTTGAAAATATTCGAATCGACCGTGAATTTGCCAATATTGGCAATCGTCTACAAAATCTTGATACAGCAAATTACACAAAAACTTTAACCTCGGCGGCCAATCAAATTGTTGATCTTCAAACGATTGATTCAATTCTCGGCGTACAAAATCTCGCGAATGAAAAGCAGCGAATCCTTGCCGAAATACGTTTGCAAAACGAAGATGCAACCATGGAAGAATTGGCGGTCTTGATGAGTCAAAGAATGGAAAAAGTAGTGAGCAAATCGAATGTTAATCATTTGTTTCGCGCCTTGCGTGTCTTAGCGAAACGCTATCGAGGTGAAGATAATGAAGACTAATATGCAACTTGGTCAAAAAATTGCTGCGCTTAGAAAAGCTCGAGGTTGGAATCAAGAGGAAATGGCCTTTCGCGCCAGCTTAAATCGCAACTATCTTTCCGATTTAGAAAATGGTCGTCGCAATCCTTCTTTAAAGGTTCTTGAAAAAATTGCTTTTGCCTTAGAAATTAATCTCGAGGTTCTTTTTCGTGGCATTACATCGTTTCCCTTTGTATAAAACTTAGGTTTTATCATCACTATTTGCAAATATAAAATTTATCGTAAACGCTTACAAAGCAATTTTGCTTAAATAAACGCCTAAATTCCTATATAATAAACGCGGTAGAAAAAAGGAGGACATATATATGTCAATCAAAATCGCTATTAATGGATTCGGAAGAATCGGCCGTCTCGCTTTTAGAAGGGCTTATGAGACCGGCGAATTCGAAGTTGTCGCCATCAATGACTTGGCGGATGCGGCTTCACTAGCTTATCTTCTAAAATACGATACCGCTCACAAACGTTTTGGCATCGGTGACATCTTTGTCGATGTCGAAAAAAATGCAATTGTTTATAAAGGCAAGGCTATCCCCGTTATCGGTCAGCCAGATCCTAAACTAATCAAATGGTCGGATTATGGCGTGGAACTAGTTCTTGAGTGCACGGGACGTTTTAAAGGTAAAACCGATGCCTCGGTTCATATTACGACAGGTGGTGCGAAAGGTGTTGTTATCTCCGCTCCCGCCGATAAAGAAACGCCAACCTTTGTTTATGGCGTTAACGAAAACAAATTAACCAAAGAGATGGACGTTATCTCCGGTGCCTCATGCACAACCAACTGTTTGGCTCCGGTGTGTAAAGTTCTCGTTGATAAATTCGGCATTAAGGGTGGCTACATGACTACCGTTCATGCTTACACCAACGATCAAACGACACTTGATCTAGTTAAAAAAGGCAATAGTCGCCGTGGTCGTGCCGCTGCCGCCAATATCGTCCCGACGACAACTGGTGCCGCCAAAGCTATCAACCTTGTTATTCCCGAACTCAAAGGTCGCCTACAAGGCGGAGCTCTTCGTGTTCCGGTTATCGATGGTTCATTAGTTGATTTATCATTGTCGCTTGGAAGAGACGTCACCGTCGAAGAAATCAATGCGGCGATGGAAGAAGCTTCAAAAACTTATTTAAAAGATGTGCTTGCTTATAACGAAGATGAAATCGTTTCCAGCGATATCATCGGTGCGACAGCCGGCTCCATCTTTGATGCCACGCAAACCGCAGTCTTCTCAAATCCTGAAGGTCAGCAATTTGTTAAAGTTGTTGCCTGGTATGACAATGAATACAGTTATACTTGCCAATACTTACGTCTTGCCAAGGAAATGGCAAAGGTCTTAGGTTTAAAATAAGTTAGTTATAAAGGGTGCTTTATCAAAGGCACCTTTTTGCTTTTTTATAAGGAGGCATTATTATGCTTACAATTGATCAATTAAGTGATCTTAAAGGCAAACGCGTTTTAGTCCGTGTCGATTTTAACGTTCCCCTTAAAGACGGACAAATTCGCGATGATAATCGCATTGTTCAAGCCGCTCCGACGATTAAAATGCTCATTTCTCATGGCGCGAAAGTTATTTTGCTTTCACACCTTGGTAAGATTAAACACAAGGAAGCCCCCGAAGTCGTTGAATCCCAGAAAAAGAAAAATAGTTTGAGACCCGTAGCTGCTCGCTTAAGCGAGATTTTAAGAGCTCCCGTTTCATTTTGCCCAGAAACAACTGGCGAAAAAGCCAGATTTTTCATGGGTGTTGTCGAACCGGGTGAAGTCGTTTTAATGGAAAATACCCGCTACGAAAAGGGTGAAGAAAAAAATGATCCCGAACTCGCAAAGCAGTGGGCGGAAAACGTTGACATCTTTGTAATGGATGCTTTTGGAAGCGCTCATCGCGCTCACGCTTCGACGTATGGGATACCGGAAATTCTTAAAGCTCAAGGAAAACCTGTAGCCGTCGGCTATTTAGTCGAAAAGGAAATTCGCAATTTAACTCGTTGCGTTGACGTTAAAGAAAGTGACCGTCCTTACATCGCTATTCTCGGCGGTTTCAAAGTTTCAGATAAAATTAAAGTTATCGATTCACTCCTTAAGAAGTGTGACAAGATTTTGATTGGTGGAGCAATGGCTTATACGTTCGCCAAAGCGCTCGGTCGCACAATTGGCTTATCGCCTTGTGAAGATAATCAACTTGAATATGCCAAAAAGTGCTATGAAGAGGCCAATGGACGTATTCTTCTCCCGCTAGACTCCATCGCCACCGATGCTTTTGAAGGCTGGACACAAAAAGTTGTGACCGAAGATGCAAATATTCCCGACAATTTTGAGGGAATGGACATCGGTCCGAAAACCGCGGCTTTATATCAACAAGAAATTAGCAAAGCTAAAATGGTGTTTTGGAATGGTCCGATGGGTGTGTTTGAACAAAAAGACTTCGCTGGTGGAACAATTGCGGTATGCCAAGCAATTGCAAAATTACGAAATGCTTTCACCGTTTGTGGCGGTGGCGATTCAGCCGCGGCCGTAAAAGAATTTGGATTCTCGGAGGCCTTCTCCCACGTTTCGACCGGTGGTGGCGCGTCTTTGGAAATGATTGAAAATGACGGACACTTGCCCGGCATTGATGTCTTGAAATAGGTAACATCATGAGAAAAAAATTACTGCTTGGCAATTGGAAAATGAATAAGACGCGTGAAGAAACGAAGGTTTTCGCCTTAGGCTCATTGGCTTTATCAGCTCTTGCTGAACTCCATGGTATTGATATTGGCGTCTCACCTGCGTATTTATCCCTACCAGTTGTTAAAAAATATAATCCGAATTTACTTGTCGCCGCTCAAAATGTTCACTATCAGCCATCGGGAGCTTATACCGGTGAAGTCTCAATTACCATGCTTAAGGAAATTAATATTACTTGGGCGATTATTGGACACTCTGAACGTCGTAGTTACGATAATGAGACGAGCGAGAAATGTAATCTAAAAATGAAGGCTTTGCTCGCTAATGAAATGACACCAGTCTATTGCGTTGGTGAGACCCTTGCTCAATTTGAAAAAAACGATACAAAAAAAGTGATAAAAGAGCAAATTGAAGCTGGTTTTATTGAAATTTCGCCAGAAGATGCTGCTAAAGTCATCGTGGCTTATGAGCCCGTGTGGTCGATTGGAACAGGCAAAAATGCCTCATCTGAAATAGCTCAGGATGTTTGCTCTTACATCCGCGGATTGCTCCGTGAACAATATGGTGAGGTTGCTGAAGAAATGCGTATTTTGTATGGTGGATCGGTCAAACCAGACAATATTAAAACTTATCTTTCGACAGCGGATATTGATGGCGCATTAGTCGGCGGAGCATCGCTTAGCATCGAATCATTTAAAGAACTGATTAACAATATGATTTAGGAGGTTATTACATTGAACAATTATCGGACATATGAACAAGAAACAAGAGTGACGGAAGGCAGCCGTTTTATCGGTGTTGTCTTTGGCTATGCTGCTCTTGGCTTTTTAGTCACGGCTGCAATTGCTGTTTTAACTGGCTATTTATTTACGAGCGTAATTCCGATTGATGTCGCGAGCGACACTTATTTAGCTCTAATTATTGGGGCGTCGATTTTACAACTCGTTCTCATCTTTTGGATTGTCTTTGGCGTCTTCCGCCGAGGCGGAAACATGATTATTCCTTTCGCATTATATACTATCGCGATGGGTATTCTACTTTCAGCTTTGACACTGACGATGGATTGGTATCTTATCGGTATGACTTTTGGTCTGACTTGCCTTGTGTTTGGTATGATGGCCGCGGTCGGATACTTTTCAAAAGTAAATCTTTCGGGTTTATTAATTGTTGGCATGGGCCTTTTAATCGGATCAATTTTCTTATCGTTAATTAACTGGTTTATTGGTAGTGATTCGCTTACTTGGATTGTGACATTCGCCTCCTTTGGAGCAATTATGCTCATTACTGCTTTTGATGTTTGGCGGATTAAAAAAATTAGTGAATCCGGTGCCGTGACGAAGAATATCGCTTTGTATTGTGCTTTCAGCATTTATATCGATTTCATCTATATGTTTATGCGGATCGCTTTTATTCTCTCGCGCGTAATAAGAAGATAGGTTATTCGAGATAGTAATTTTTTGTTTAATCACGAACTAAAACAAGTTAAAATAGAAGTTAGAAAAAGAGAGGTAACAAAAATGTCAAAATTCTTTATGTGCACCATTTGTGGTAATTTCGTTGAGTCAATCGTCGATAGTGGCGTGCCGATGATTTGTTGCGGACAAGAAATGGAAGAAGTTGAGGCTGACACTCAAGAAAATGTCGCCCTTGAAAAACATATTCCAGAAGTCAAAGTCGATGGCTCTAAAGTCGTCGTCAAAGTTGGCTCTGTCACTCATCCGATGGTCCCTGAACATTTCATTCAATGGATTCATCTCGAGACGAACCTTGGCATTCGTCGCACGAAATTAGACCCTGGTCAGGAACCAGTCGCAAGCTTTTGTTTGGTGGAAGGCGAAGTCGCCGTAGCTGCCTACGAATATTGCAATCTTCACGGTCTTTGGAAAAAGACCATCTAAAAAGACTTGATTATTTAAAAGAGACTGGCATCGATTGTCAGTCTTTTTCTTAAGAAAAGGTGGACAAAATATTTTTTCTTTATTCATAATAAGCTGATTATGTCTTAAGAAATTGACTTCACTAAGAAATAATCAAAAAAATGAGTATTTGTTCTTGACACTTTGTAAGTATGAATGATACTCTATCTAAGCATGCGATTTGACCCGAGAGGGCCTATACTAGCGTATAGTATGCAGCTGATCTTTGAAAACTGAACAGATGTACAAACAACATTAACGTCAATTTTAATAATA
>JBAYBO010000031.1:0-11430 GCA_041669225.1 Bacilli bacterium
TCGACCTTTATTTATTATTAGGAGGCTTTTTATGCACAAGAATATTGGTTTTTATAAAGAAGAAGAGATGGTGATTATGTTAAACGAGAAAAAAGTGTGTGATTTGTCGAATAACGCTAAATACATAATTCGAGAAATATTCGGACATCCAAATGAGGAAGATGTCATTTATGTTCAGAGGTTTGACGAGTTTATTAAACCTGATTTTTACATTAGATTAGGTGATGAAACGCATTATGTCTCCATGAAAAGTGGAAGAAGCAACATTCTTCATCAAGAATATATTAAAGAGTTTTGCATCTACTTACGAGAAAGAGGGATTTCCAACAAAACCCTGCAAACAATTCTTCTATATCAGTTCGGAGATGGAACGCTTGATGGTACGGCTAAAGAAAGATTTACATATGAAAAACTTCGATACTTGCTCGCTGATAGGATCAAAGAGGCGAATCAAGAACTGAACAAAGATAAAGATTTTGTCCTTAGCATTATTAATCGCGTTGTATTCAAAGGAACACGCGAAGAAAACATCGAAGCGGATTATATTTATCACGGAGATAAGGACTATGGCGTTCTTGTTTCAAAGAAGCAAATGATGAAGCACTGCAATAGAAGGGACTGGGCTTATATCGATAGTTTACATATTGGTCCGATCTTGCTTCGCCCTCATGCCCGTTACATTGGTAAAGAAATCAAACGAGAAAAATCGCGGCAACGACTCGAATTTTATTGGGCCAATTATTATGCTGATTTGGACTATATATCTAAGAGGTACGACGGTTAGCCCGGATGGTCGAAGGATCCTTCCCCCCAACCACAAAAAAAGAGCCATTTGGCTCTTTGCTTTGTAATTGGTTGCGGGGGAAGGATTTGAACCTTCGACCTCCGGGTTATGAGCCCGACGAGCTACCAGACTGCTCTACCCCGCGATATGTCTATAGCCTTGTTATATTAGCAAGCACGAATACAATTTGCAAGTGATATATATTATATATTTTACTTTTTTATGGGCTTAGGTATAATGATATGCACATTATGGAAATTGCGTTTTATATTTTAATCGGTGCCTTTAGCCTTACTTCGTTGATTCACCTTGTTTTTTGCTGGATTGAGAAGGAAGGTCTACGCAAAGCCACCAAACCTTTCACAACGCTTCTACTAACGAGCGCGATTTTAATTCTAACTTTAACTTATCCGGAGATGCCGTTTCCTAAATATGCGATATGGCTTGCCGGTATCATGTGTGTGGTCGGTGATTTGTTGACTCTTCGCGTGAAATCTAGACCACTATTTGTCATAGGGGCAGTATTTTATACTGTCGGCCATATGCTTAATGCTTATGTTATCGTATCGATGCTAAGCTATACCTTACCCTGGTGGATATATGTGGCTATTGCCGGAGCCTTACTAATACTATCAGGGGCTCTTTACCCTTTAACACGTTTTATCTTTGGAAAAATGGCATATATCATCAATCTTTATTTATCTTTGCATCTTACTAACATCGCTTTTTCAATTCTTCTTCTTGTTGATGGCAAACCGATGATATCAATCATGATTCTCGTTGGCTATGCGATATACTTTGTCTCTGATATATTACTCGTCTACGCCGCATATGGAAAAGACATGCGAAGACGCGACTTTTATATTATGTTGTTATTTTATGCCAGCCAGATTCTGCTTATGTTAGGACTAGCCAATACTTTATTAATTATTTCTCAATAACTTGAAAGTAATATAAGCGGGAACCAAAATCGCCGAGAACGCGAACTCTTTCGTCATAACCGACACCAGCCCATTCTGGATTGAGTTTAATCGCTCCGTGATTAATCATACCTCCGCTTACCTGATAGCTTTCTTTTTCGCCTGGCATCACTTTATGATGGGCCACTTGATTAACCAAAAAACCATTTTCATTAACGCGGACGGGAAGAACCATATTGATTAGACCACCAAACTTTTTGATATTGTGGTCTTGAGGACGGACATTCATCGCATATGTTTCATCTTCTAAAAAATCAATTCCTTGTAAGATTGTCGTTTTTGGATTTGGTTTTTGTAAACCATTATAATAACCGATAATGCCTTCTTTTCTATCATCGCTTAACACCATCCACACCGCCGCGTCTTTTTCTTCCATTAACTGCATTTGATAGAAGGTACCAAATTGCAGGAGTTGGCGATGCTTTTTATAAAAGGAAATTTGGGCTTTAACGGCCCTTATTTCTACCGCATCAAGATGACTTAAATCAAGTTCATAGCCAAGCACGCCAAAGGCGGCGATATTGAAACGCGTGTCGATGGGAGTATTTCTTAATAGTTGATGAGATGGCGATGCGCTAACATGAGCGCCAATGCTTGATAGGGGATAAGCCAAACTATAACCGCTTTGAATATGGATACGTTGGTGACCGTCCGTGTCATCACTTGCCCATGTTTGGGGCATATAAGCAAGAATACCAAGATCAAAGCGATTCCCACCACTCGAACAACCTTCAAAAAGAACATGGGGATATTTTTCAGTAATCCTTTTTAAAACATCGTATAAACCAAGGACTTGACGATGGAGTAATTCGCCCGGTTTCGTCTTAGACGAATAAAAGTCGGATATATGGCGGTTATAGTCCCATTTCACATACTCGATATTTGCCGAACCTAAAACTTCATCAAGAGACTTAAATATATAATCACAAACTTCTTTTCTTGATAAATCTAAAACAAGCTGGTGCCGACCTTTAGAAACACCGCGTTCATAGTTTCCGATAATCCAGTCGGGATGGGCGCGAAAAAGATTTGAATCTTTGCTGACCATTTCTGGTTCAAACCATAAGCCAAACTTCAAACCTAAATCATTAATTTTCTTCGATAAAACACCTAATCCACGGGGGAGTTTTTTCTTATTGAGTTCATAGTCTCCTAAGGCTTTTGTGTCATCATCGCGGTTAACAAACCAACCATCATCAAGAACAAATAATTCAATACCGATTCTCTTCGCCTCACGGGCTAAGCTTAACAATTTGGCTTCCGTGAATTTAAAGTAGGTTGCTTCCCAGTTATTAAGAAGAATTGGGCGTTCTAAGTTTTTAAATTGCTTTTTAATGACGTGATGATTAACAAACGAATGCATGTTCTGCGAAGCTGAGTTCATCCCTTTATCGCCATAGGTCATAACGGCATAAGGGGCAACAAATACTTCACCTTGTTTGACTTTATATTCAAAGCAATAAGAATTGATCCCAATTTGCACGCGGACTTTATCGTAGTTAGTCAGTTCCACTAATTCTTGGTGATTTCCACTATACATTAGATTAAATGCATAAACTCCACCACTATTGAGGCTAGCTTTATCTTCTAAAAGCATAAAGAAAGGATTGTGACGGTTTGAGCTTGCTCCGGTCTTCGAATCATTAATATATATTCCGGGCGTTACCTTGCGTATCGTTTTTTGTGCTTCGCTAATCCAGCCACCATAAAGATTAAGCAAAGAAAAACCACGGTTAATCATATCCAGTTGCAAAGACATGATTTTTTCAATAAAAAGAGGCGATTCGCTATTGTTAATCAAGACCGTGTTACGGACGATAACATCACTTGTTTCGAATACTAAATAATGAAGTTCTAAAGTGACTTGTGCATAACAATCGTTTAAAACAATAATGAGTTCTTGGTCAGGCTCACGTGGAGAAGGAAGACCATTTAAGGGTTTGACTTCCGTTCTTACTTCGTGACTTTCATAGGTAAAATCAAAAACGTAACCATCGACACTTCTGATTATAATTGAAGGTTCACGATAATCGCCTTTGCCGACACTGCTGACTTCCAAAGATAAAAGATCAAGGGACAATGCCTTATTTTTATCTTCGTCATAAATGACGGAACTGCCATAGGCATAAGGCCATTTTTCATTGATTGCGCTCATATCAGCAAGATTTTTAAGTCTTGGACCATAATACTCATTAACGACATGGTTAATATCGTTGACACGCAAAACATAACTTGTCTTGTTGGTTTCAAGATGAAACATCAATTCTTTGCAGGTTATCATAATAGTTCCTCGCATTATATTATATAATAAGTGAGCAACCTTGCACCTATGGAAAGGAAGGAATCATGAAACAGCCTTTGAACTTTGCCTGGCGATATATGCCTTGCTACAAACAAAGTTATTTAAGCGCCTTTCCCGAAGAGGCCGAAAAAATAGATTTACCTCATAGTAACGTTGAACTTCCAAGAGATTATTTTGACGAAGATTTATATCAATTCATCTCATCCTATGAAAAAGTTTTCGACATCGAAGAAAACATTAAAAACAAAACAGTATTGCTAACCTTTCATGGCGTGATGCTGAAAGCCAAAGTATATCTTAACCAAGCCTTTCTTGGCGAATATGTCTCTGGTTATTTGCCCTTCACAATTGATGTTTCAGGAATTGCAAAACCAAAAAATAACCGCCTCGTTGTCATCGTCGATTCACACGAAGAAAATTCGATTCCACCTTTTGGTGGAGTAATTGACTATTTGACCTTTGGGGGCATTTACCGCGAAGTTGAAATCGACGTTAAACCAAATGTCTATCTAAGCCGCGTCTTAGTTACTGCCGATCAGTACGGCAATTTAGCAATCAATCCGCAAATTGAAGGAAATCGTTCGCTAGGTTATGAAATATCCCATAAATTACTATTCAAAGACCAGGTAATTATCGAGTTCTCGGTTAATGAGCTAAGAGTTGAAAAACCACATCTTTGGAATTTACAAACACCATATTTGTATACTCTGTTAACAACCTTGAAAACTTCAAGTGGCGTCGACCTAGTCATTACCACCTTTGGTTTTCGTTCAATCCGTTTTGATAAGTCGGGTTTTTGTTTGAATGATAATCATATCAAACTCATCGGTTTAAACCGTCATCAGTCGTATCCATACGTTGGTTATGCCATGCCAAAAGGCGGGCAGGAAGACGATGCCGATATTCTCAAATATCGCCTCGGCGCCAATATCGTTCGCACATCTCATTATCCCCAGTCTGAGCATTTCTTAAATCGATGTGACGAAATCGGTCTTTTAGTTATCGGGGAAATTCCCGGCTGGCAGTACGTCGGAAAAGATGAGACGTGGCGAAACCATTTTCTTGATTTCGTAAAGCGAATGATATTAAAAGAATACAATCATCCGAGTTTGATTGCGAATGGTGTTCGTATCAATGAGAGCCCTGATGACCATGAACTATATTTGGCTTCCAATAAGCTTGCGCGCGAGCTTGATTCCAGCCGTCCGACCTTAGGTGTTCGTAATTTTAAAAATAGCGAATTTCTTGAAGACATTTACACATTTAACGATTTTTCTTCAGAAGACTTATCACATGGTCTTGATAATCCTAAAACAATCGAAGCCAGCAAGGCACCCGTCCTCATTACTGAATACCTTGGTCATATGTACCCGACCAAAGCCGTCGATTCGATGGAACGCCGCATCACCCACGCATTAAGACATGCGAAAGTAATCGATGACAATTTTGCTTATCGAAACTTAGCTGGAGCAATTGGTTGGTGCTTTGCTGATTATTACACCCACCGCGATTTTGGCTCAGGCGACCACGTTTGCCACCATGGCGTTTTAGATATGTTTCGCAATCCCAAATTGGCCGCTTCTGTTTATGCATCGCAAAGCGATAAACAATTCGTCTTCGAAGTCTTATCTAATCTTACACCCGGTGACTTTAGCGAGGCAATTATCGGCATCACCCACGTCGCGACAAATGCTGATTACATTGAACTATATCGTAACGATGTATTCGTAAAAGCTTTTTATCCAAACCGCGCCAAATATCGTTATATGCCCCATCCGATTATTGAAGTTGATGATTATATCGGTGCTTCCTTCAGTGAGGCTCAGTTTAAAACGCGCGATGCCGAACGAATCAAAGACGCATTAGCCTACGTCGCCCTTAATGGTTTAAATAAACTTCCGTTTAAACACAAACTTCGCGTTGGTTTAGTTATGTTCAAACATAAGATGAGCTATGACGATCTAGTCGAATTATGGAATAAATATGTCGGTATGTGGGGCAATAAGTTAATGGTCTTCAAATTTAAAGCCTATAAAGATGGTAAGTTCATAGCAAGTAAGATGTTTGGCCAATCAACAGATTTTACCCTTAAGGCAAAAACCAACAAGCATATATTAGTTAACGACGCCACCTATGATGTCGCCCGTGTTGAAATCGCTTTATACGATCAATATGAAACTAATTGCAATTATTCGACGCTGCCATTGACGTTTACGACAAAAGGTCCTATTCAAGTCTTAGGCCCTGCCGTCGTTCCGCTTTACGGAGGCAAAATTTCTGTCTACGTAAGAAGTCTTAAAGGCAAAGGAAAAGCTTTGCTTGAGATTGACGGAAACGAATATAACGCAAAAGTAGACTTCGAAGTTAAATAAAAAATAGCGACCGATTGGTCGCTATTCTAATTATTAATAATTATTCGACGTTATCTTGTGGAGCTTCAGATGCGATGGCTGCTCGTCTTTCATCGACTTCTTTAACAATCTGCGCATATTTTGTTTCGTCGATATTGTAAAGAAAACGAGTTATTAAATATGCACCGACATAGAGAACAAAAGGAAGAAGAGTCATAATCGCAGCAAAAATAACCATGTTTTGACTACCACCATCAATCAACAAATTAGCTCCGTCTCCAACATTAATGGTCGGATCAATTACTTTGCCATTTTCTAACTTGGAAATTCCTTCAGTGACTGCAAGCGCACCGCTAACGGCAAGAGTGACCCAAACAATACCTTGTTGTGCTGAGCTTGCTAATTTCGCGGTTAATGGACGAAGCGAGAATGCCACCGCTTCTTTTCTTTCGCCGGTTTTCCATTCGTTATATTCAATGGTATTTTCCATCATGATTAAAAGAATGAGATAGAAGAGACCTTGTCCCGAGAAAATGATAATGCCAAGAATATAGAGTAGTATCGGATATTGAACGCCAAGAGCAAGGTTGCCATTAAATGGCGCACCGATAAAGAAGAATACAACATGACCTAAAGCCATCATTAAGAAACTAATAAGAAGTAATGTGTTACGTTTTAAAAACTTAATAAGCAAAGGGAAAAGGAATTGCGCAAGAATCGTCCCTCCGGCGTACATAATAGTAAAAATAAATTGAACATTTCCACCTTCACCAGCTTTGTTTCCGTAGCCAAATGAAAAATAGAAATAATTAAGTCCTAGACCGTTAAGAATATTAGAGGCAATGTAATAGATTAGAATAACAATAACAATCCAACGTAGTTGGTCATTTGTTTTAAGTAAACGGAACATATCGCCAAATTTAGTTTTTTGCGAGATTTTTTCTTGTTCAAGATTGCGGGCCGCTTCTTTGGAGAAGAAAACCAATATTAATTGGGAGACAAGAAAAACAATCGAAACAACAATAGCGATTATTCCATAGTTTTGAACAGCATTTTCAGCTACTGAAAGTGGCACAATGCCGCCGACGGCAAAAGCACCAACACTAATAAAAATCGACATAATAGTCGTGATTTCATTACGTTGCTTCTCGTCACTAGTTAAGGAAGGAAGCATCGACCAATAGCCGATATCGTTCATCGTATAAGTAATATCCCAAAGAAAGTAGAAAATTCCAAAGACGGCAACATATGCCCAACCTTCTGGACGAGCAAGGAACAAAACAAGCATCACGGCGGTATTTGTTATCGCTCCAATTAAAATCCAAGGCTTATATTTACCCATTTTAAAATGGCATCGCTCGATAATAAAGCCCATAATTGGATCGTTTAAGCCATCCCAGATACGGGCGATGATAACAATAATCGAAATGACACCAAACTGCGCGGCATAAAGACCGGGATCGCGAACTCCATCAACATAACCAATCGGACCTGCAAATTGAATATAGGCGATTAGAAAAAGGCTAATTAAAGTGTAGGCAGCGTCTCTTCCCATCGCCGTCGCAGAATAAATCCATTTTGTCGCGCGTGGGACGATATCCCCCGTAAAAGTGGAGTTAATTTTCATGAGTATGCTCCTTGTTAACTATTAATAATTGTAATCTCAAAAAAGTTAAAAAAACATCGATATTTTAATAATTTACCAGCAATTCCTGACTTTTTCAGCGAACCCGACAATATCTTCGAAATATATTTGTTTACCTTCAATTACCACATATCCATGGAATTTGCCAAAAACTTGATGTTGGATGGATTTTATAATGACAACATTGGAACTGCTGAAACGATCAAGAATCGGCTCAAACATCAACGAGATATCGCCAGTTTTGCTGCGGAACTTCCATGGTTTTAAAAAATCATCACTGCCATTGTTGGCAATTGGTATATCAAATTTAACGTCTCCAAGCTTATAGGTTTTATCGTCATAGAAAAACATGTTTTCACTCGCTGCGCTCGTATCGCCAAAACCATAACCAAGATTGAATCCGATCTTTTTGCCTTTATAAACACCGCTCAGCGAGGACCAGTACCATGTGTTATTGTAAGTCCACACGCCACGACCCCAATCGAGAACACCCCATGAATCTTTTGACAAGTCGTATGTTTCATCGCCAACCTTGGCATATCCATTGGCCTTTAGTAAATTAATCTTTTGGTTGTAGTAAAAGTGCTTAGGCTTTTTAAATGGAGTGGCAATAACCATCGAATCTTTAATCGTCTCCTCTAAATAAATATCACAGCGAAAAGGTTTTTCACCATCAAAGTTTTTCATTTCGCAAACGAGATGGCGCTTATCGTTTTCATGAGTAAAATGAAAAGAAAAGTTCTTGGTGTTAAAGATGACATCGCCGCTAACGGAAGATGAGGGCATCATAATCTTCCCTATGGGAAGTAATCCCATGACGTTCTTCGTTTTTTCATAAGCTTTATCAAAATTAAAAACTGTCGCACCGACTAGTGACATATAAGCATTATCAGCAACCGTCAAAGCGACTCCGACATGATTGTTGCCGACGTAATAATAGTCCCATTCTTTAATCCGCAAATTCGGCGCCTTAATATCATCACGCGAATATTTTTTTACTAACGAAAAAGCATAACCGGCCTCAGACAAATTGCCTTCTTCGTTTAAAAGCGGACCTTCACTTAATAAATGTTGCATAAAAAAACCTCCAATGATTTGCATTTTATATTTTAGCAAAGTATTAGAGGTTAATCTTAATTAAAAAAATTACTTGCAGCAGCAATCAGAGTCTTCACCACAGTCACAGTCATCTTCGCAATTGCAATCGTCGCCACAATCGCAATCATCACCACAGCAACAATTGCTTTCGTTTTTAACAACTTTGCTAATTAGTTCCTTTGCCTGCTGAACATTTAGCGCTCTTCCCACCGAAAGAATTTTGCCATCAACAGCTAGACCAGGCGTCGACATAACACCTAACTTCATAATTTCGTCAAAGTCAGTAACGTGTTCGACCTCGACTTTTAGTTCTAATTCCTTAACGGCTTGCACGATGGCTTCGTAATTCGCGGTTGATTTCTTGCAGCATCCGCCTAAAGCTTGAATTTTCATATTTTTCCTCCTATATGAATAAGTAGCCTAATAAATTAAACAAATATCCAATGGCAATAATACCAATGACAACGATGATTAAAAATGCGATGAGCAACTTCGGTTTGACGGCTTTGCGAAGCATAATTAAGGATGGTAGAGATAAAGCTGTCACGCTCATCATAAAAGCCAAGACAGTACCAAGACCGGCGCCCTTATTATATAAAGCTTCGGCTACCGGTAATGTTCCAAAAATATCCGCATACATCGGTGCACCAAGTATCGTGGCAAAAGGCACTCCATACCACTTTTCAGATCCTAAGACATTTTCAATCCAAACTCCAGGAATTATATTATGAATAACCGCACCAATTGCCACTCCAATCAGCATGTAAGGAAATACTTTTTTTAATGTTCCCCACATTTGATCACGAGCATAGATCAAACGGTCTTTTCTAGATAATTCTGGACTTTCGATATCAACGCTGTCGCCTTCTAAGACAAAGTCTTCAACGTGTTTTCCTAAGCCTGTTTTTTCAATAACCGTTCCGCCAATGACGGCGATAACAAGACCGGCAACGACATAGGCAATCGCAATCGGCCAGCCAAAAAAGCCGACCAAAAGCATTAAGGAACCAAGATCTACTAAAGGACTTGAAATAAGAAAACTAAAAGTCACGCCCGCTGACAATCCGGCGCGCGTAAATCCGATAAAAATAGGGATGGAAGAGCAACTGCAAAAGGGAGTGACGGTCCCAAACAATGCGCCGATAATATTTGCACCTACTCCATGATATTTACTCAATATTTTTTTAGTACGTTCAGGTGGAAAGTAAGATTGAATATACGAAATTGTAAAAATTAGAACACACAATAAGACGGTAATTTTGATTATGTCATAGATAAAAAATTGAACTGATGACTGAACTTTATATTGCCACGTTTCTAAAGCGTGTGTTCCTCCGATGGCTTCAACCAATTTCCAAACGAGATCATTTAGCCATTTCATACCAAGAATTTGCGTACTAATAAAATCCCAAGGTGCTTTGGCGGCGTCCCACGAAACAAGAAAGCCAACCAAAAGATTGGTGGCCACCAACAGGGCCACCACAATCGAGACAATCAGAATAGTTATCTTCTTTTTACTCATTTGTTTTTATCACCATTTGAGCACGTGCAGTTTTTTTCGCTATCTTCAGAAGGAAAAAGACAAATCTCTTGAACGAAAGACGCCATTTCACATAAGGAAAGGGGAAGAAGGCGATAATGCCTCCATTTACCATCCTTTCGGCAGCTGACAATTTTCGCGTCGGTCAGAACTGTCATATGATGTGATAAGGTACCTTGCGTAATGTGTAAATCATCAAGAATCTTGCAGGCGCAAAGGCTACCCTTACGGGCAAGTAAGCGAACAATCGCAAGACGAGTCGCGTCGCTAAGTATCTTTGCTTGTTGAATAAACTGCTTATCACTCATTTTTGCCATAGCTAAATAATATTCCCATACATTGATGGCTGTCAATATGTTTTATCAGTTATTATTAATAATAATGTATATAATATAAAAAATCATACCCATAGATATGACTTAGATGTTGTGAATGGCGGAGGCTTAGGGATTTGAACCCTAGCAGGACTTGCATCCTCTATCGGTTTTCAAGACCGACCCCTTCAGCCGCTTGGGTAAGCCTCCACGTTTTGGTGGACCAACTAGGATTCGAACCTAGAACCTACCCGTTATGAGCGGGGAGCTCTAACCGTTGAGCTATTGGTCCGAAATGGTAGCTGCGGGGGGATTTGAACCCTCGACCCACCGGGTATGAACCGATTGCTCTAGCCAACTGAGCTACGCAGCCATTTCGTTTGGTGGAGATACGGAGAATCGAACTCCGAATTCAA
>JBAYBO010000032.1:0-11285 GCA_041669225.1 Bacilli bacterium
ATGCAAATAAGTTAACAATCATCATCACATCATCACATTGACAACCGGATGGTCATAAATATAAGATTGAGGCATAAAAATGATTTTTCTACTGAAGAAAGTGATCAAATCGCTTTAGTAATCATAACTTTAAGTTACGTATCATTTTAATGTTTGTTATTTTCCATTACCGGGGGAGGCAATAGAATGTTTAAAACGCGAAGAGGCATCATCAAAACTTTCTTTTTATCACTTATCACGATTGGTATTTATCCGTTATATCTAATTCACGCCGCATCGTATGAGACAAACGAAACGTGTAAGGAAGACGGCAAAAAGACAAGAGGCCTTATTTTGTTTATCGTCTTTTCCTTATTAACTTTGATGATTTATCCGATTGTTTGGAGTTACAAAATCGTTAATCGTTGGGCCGCTTATATTCGTAGAACCAAACGTCATCCCCGTCTAACCGGCGGAACCTTTATTATGTGGTCTTTGCTTGGGGCGCTAATCGGTATTGGACCATTCATCGCCATGTATAAATACTATAAACTCTGGAACGACGTAAACAAGTCCTACAATCAAAAATTCGCGGGCGAGAGCGAAACTGTAAAACTCATTGAAGAAACGCCAAAAGCAATCTTCGAGAAGAAGCCAATCGAAAAGCCAAGAGCCCTTGTTATACAAGCAAAGATGGACGAAACACCAGTCGTTATCAAACCAAAAAAAGATGTGCTGATTAAAGCGCCTTCGCTTTTAGCGAATCGCTCCTTCTGGCTTTGGCTTTTTTTAAACATTATCACTCTTGGAATCATCTCTTTAGTTATGCTAAACAAGTCATATAAAGATTTAAAAATTACTTGTGGGGAGCAAAAATTCAACGATCGAAATTTAGTGGGGGCGATTGTCATTATAATTGTATACTTTATTCCTATTATTATTGGGGCGGTCACTTTAATCGCTCTCTTAGGAAATATCTTTCCACCATATGTCTTTCCAAGTATGGCGATATTTACCATAGTGTATATCACTTCGTACATAATAGCGGCTCTTCTTATTTTGGTTTCTTTCTGCGCAATTTGCGTCGCGGCTTTGTTAGTTGAAAAACGCGCCGCTTTCCTCCGACAAAACGGACAAGAAGAAAAATTAAATAGCCCCTTATTTATTCTCTTTGTGATTTTAACGGGGTTAACGGGTGGCGTTCTAATTTTTATTCCTTTATACTCCTTCATTAAACAATGGAACAAAACAAACAAAATTTACCTAGAAAGCAAAGGTCAACTCGTCACCGTTCCTTACTTTGATATAATCGCCAATCCTGTGCAGGTCGTTGATGCCGCGAACAGCATCTTCATGATTGATGGCGAGCTGATTAAAGTCGTCAAACGTTCAAGCGTCGAAATCTAAAAAGCAAAAACGGGCGAGAATAACCTCTCTCCCGTTTTTTTATTAAACAATAAATAATTTAATTATTCTTGTTAACCCAAGCCACAAAGGCGCCTATATAAGTCTTTAAGAAATCGATAGTTTCTTTGTTGGCGACTTTTCCTTCTTTATTGAGTAAGGTATGGACCGCCCCGATATAAGCTTCTGGTTGTTGCATGGTCGCGACATTTAAAAATGTCAGCACTTGACGAAGGTGATGATTCGCACCGAATCCTCCGATCGCGCCGGGAGAGACGCTGACAATCGCACCAGGCTTTCCATTCCATACACTATGTCCATAAGGACGGGAACCAACATCAAGGGCGTTTTTTAATGCCCCCGAAAACGAACGATTATATTCTGGGGTGACGAATAAGAAGGCATCATGCTTCTTAAGTTCATTTCGAAATACTTTCCAGGCTTCTGGTTCATTTTTGTACTCTTCGAAGTCTTGGTTAAATAAAGGCAGCGAACCGATATCAATAAGTTCGAGTTTCACTCCTTCGGGGCTCAGCTCTTTTAGAGCTAAAGCAATTTTCCTTGAAAATGATTCTTTTCTTAAACTGCCGACAATGACGGCAACATTAATGTTATTCATGATTATATCCTCCTAAAATCAGTTTGTATCATAAGTATAAATTAGTGAAGGAAATATTGCATCGGAAGTGCATTTGAAACCTGTATGAAAAATAATTTGTCACTCACAAAAAATATTCTTCTATTTTAAAAAATATGGTGCTAACATATGCCCATCAATTAATAGAGGCGCGACTACGATTAGTACTTGCTCGAGAAGGCATTCTGAGAAGGCAAGGAAAGGCTAAGTCGCCGAAACATTCATTTGGCATAGTGAGTGGTTGGTCTATGAAGGAATACTTCTATAGACTCCTGCCAACAACCTGGCAGAGGCGCTATTGATGCTAGTTCAACCTTTAAGAGCTGCGTCATAGCGACGCAGCATTTTATTTCATAAAGGAGGAACTAAATATGAAAAAAAGACTGGGACAGACGATTCTATTAACATCAGCGTTCTTGGTCGCTAGTTGCGTCGGCAATAATTTTGATAACCAAAAACTTATTGTCGGGCTCGAGTGCGACTACGCGCCGTTTAACTGGACGACGACGACTTCATCAGACTATACCTTGCCAATCGACGGAATCAACAGCCAATATGCGGATGGCTATGACATTCAAATCGCCAAGTTTTTAGGTGAAGAGATGGGCAAAGAAGTAATTATCAAAAAGATTGAGTTTATAGCGTTAATTCCTGCCTTACAAACCGGTGACATCAACGCCATCATCGCCGGTATGAGTTACACCGAGGAGCGTGATTTAAGCGTTGATTTCAGCAACGCTTACTATGTAAGTGACATCGTCGCTATCGTTCGCGGTGATTCGGATTTAGTTAATATCGATTCAATTCAGGATTTAAGCGGCTATAAAGTGGTCTCACAACTCGGGACAATTCAAGACTCGGTTATCGATCAAATCGAAGATGTTGTTCATCAACCGGGCACCGATACTTTTAATACCGCGACCTTATCAGTTATTTCTGGTGATAGCGATGCTTTAATCGCCGAATATCCGGTCGCCAAAGCCATCGTCAACGCCAATCCATCGTTAGCCATTGTTGAATTCGAAGTCGGCTTTACTGGTATCGATGAAAACGAATTAAGCGTTTCGGTGGCGGTCGCTGAAGGCAATAGCGAACTGCTTGGACTAATTAATGATGGTCTTTCTACTTTAACCGAAGAAATGCGTCAGACAATGATGGACAGTGCAATTAACCGTTCTGGAGTATAAGACATGTCTTTTTTTGAAAGAGTAGGTTATTTACTCGGAAAATATGGTGATCTCTTTTTAAGAGGCGTCGGCGTCACTCTTTTATTAGCGATTGCCGGAACAGGCATCGGGCTAATTCTTGGCCTTGGCTTAGCATTGCTAAGAAATCTGGCCCCAACTGCTCAGGACTCGAAATTCAAAGGTACCCTGAAAGTAATCGCCTCATCACTGGCGCGAATTTATATCGAAGTATTTAGAGGCACCCCAATGATGGTTCAGGCCATTATTATTTACTTTGGCGGCAAGATGATTGGCATTCCCTGGACATATCTAGCTTGTGGTCTATTTGTTATCTCGATTAATACCACCGCTTATATGGCGGAAATTATCCGCTCTGGTATTAACGGCATTGATGTTGGCCAAAGTGAAGCTGCTCGAAGCCTTGGGATGAGCCACTTACAGACGATGATTTTCGTTATTTTTCCTCAAGCGCTGAAAAACGCCATTCCGGCGATTGGAAACGAGTTTATCGTCAATATCAAGGATTCATCCGTTTTAAACGTTATTACCGTCTCTGAGCTCTTTATGGCGGCAAAAATCGCCTCTAGTGCGACGTACTTCTACATCGAATCATATTTAATCATCGCCGCGGTGTATTTATCCTTAACCTTAATCTTTTCTCAATTGCTTAAGATGCTGGAAAGGAAGCTCAACGCGCCCTTCGTGCCAAAGCTAAGAAAGGTTCTCAATGGCTGAGGAAATTATCCGCGTTGAAAACGTAACCAAAAGTTTTAACGGCGTCGAAGTGCTTAAAGACGTTTCTTTTTCCATCTATAAAGGCGAGGTCGTTGCCATCATCGGGGCTTCCGGAGGCGGAAAGTCAACCTTACTCCGCTGTCTTAATCTTTTAGAAAATCCCGATTCCGGCCATATTAGCATTCACGGCATTCACATTAACGACAAAAATTATGATGTCAATAAGTTAAGAACTAAAATTGGCATGGTCTTTCAGTCGTTTAATCTTTTTAATCATTTCAATGTTCTGGAAAACTGCATCATCGCCCAAATGAAAGTTCTAAAGCGTAAAAGAAAAGAAGCTGAAGAAGTCGCGCGACTTAATCTTGATAAAGTCGGCTTAGGTGATCGCATATATTTTAAGGTCCCACAATTAAGTGGCGGACAAAAGCAAAGAGCGGCCATCGCCAGAGCTCTATGCATGAATCCGGAAATTATGTTATTTGACGAACCGACCAGTGCCCTTGATCCGGAAATGACTAAAGAAGTCTTAAATACGATTAAACTTCTAGCCAGCGAAGGCATGACAATGGTCATCGTAACCCATGAAATGGAATTTGCAAATCTCGTTGCTTCACGCATCATAAAAGTTGACGCTGGACATGTCAAAGAATAACTTGTTTATGTCATTTATACGACACGATCTTTGATATATTAATCACTGGTCGTGTTTTTTTATTAAGTCTTATATACACGTCCCAAGCGACAGTATTACAATAAAACTAATCAATAACCACCTCGAGGGCATTTTATGAATAATTTGAACCATCTTCGCCATAAACATCCACGTCTCTTTTTCCTCTTAATTCTAATCTCATTCAACTTGTTGTTAATGCTTGTCGCGACTTTAATCGTTTACTTTGGCATCGGCGGGTATAGCAATCTTTGGGAAGCTTTCTCTCAACTGGCGATTACTTGGTTTCTTGATCCCGGGTTTTACACGAATGACGGAAGCAATGGATTAAAAATCCTTTCGATGATTGTGGTTTTGACCGCTATGGTCAGCGTTAATGGCGGTATCATCGCCTTCTTCTCAGCTTTGCTGATGGACTTCTTAGATACGATTAGAAGCGGCGCGGGTAAACTCCGAGTGAACAACCATGTATTAATTCTTAACTGGAGCAGTGAGGTCGGCGAAATTCTTGTCAGTTATTATCATGACGTCGCCCCGACAACAGTCGTTATTTTGTCTGATAAACCCCGTTCAGAGGCCGAAAAAGCCATTAAAGAAAGTTTCTTTAGTAACGATATAAAGAATCCAGGTCGAAAACTTCGCTATTTTGTTTTACAAGGCGATCCTTTATCAAGTGCTGATTTGGATTGGGCAAAAGTTTATAAAGCCAATAGTATAATCATCTTAAACGCTAATAAGTATGACTCGCCCGGCGATAATGACATTGATGTCTTAAAGATTTTGATGCTTCTTAAACCGAGTAAAGCGCAAACGGTCGTCGTCGAAGTATCAGACGCCAAGACCGATGAATTAATTAAGTCCGGTTTTGCCAATAACAATCATCATGAAAATGGCAAAATCGTCTTTATTAATCAAACTGCCATTATGGGCTTTATCATCGCACAGACAATGGTGTCTCCTTATCTAAGCGATATTTATGGCGAACTGCTCGGTTTCGGAGGTGCGGATTTTTACACCGAAAAATACGCTGGTTCCATTCCTGAGTATCTAAAGATACATTCGCATTCCTTACCGATTTTCCAAAAAAATGTTGATGGCCAAAACTACTTACTGGTGATGGCCGATAACAAAAAAGACCTCGACAAAAAAAGAGAGGCAGATATCTCTCTTCCTGGTTTAGTAAAACTTAGTTTTGAAGAAAGACAAACACCAATTGCCCACCGCGATGTCTTAATCGTCGGCGGTAATGCAAAAAGTTTCTTTATCATCGATAGCCTAAACAAATATACCCTCGATAGTGGCAATAAAATACACGTCGAACAGAAATCTGATATCAACGAATCAATTATTAAAGAAATTCATGATGGCCGTTACAGCAAGGTGATTCTTCTGGCCTCAAACAAAAGCGGATTGTCTGGCGATCCTGATTCGCAGGCGATAACGAGTCTTTTAAAAATCTCGCAAGTCGCGAAAGAAAGCGATACTTCCTTAATTATTGAATTAGTGAATCCTCGTAACGCCCAAATCACGACGCGATATGGCATCAAGTATTCGATTCTCACCAATCGCTACATCAGCCGCATCATTTCGCAGACAAGCAAAAACCCAACCTTCTATCCGTTTATCGAAGACCTCTTTACTTATGACGAAGAATCATCAAACGAAGAATCCTATGAAATATATATCCATGACGCACAAGAACTCATCTCGTTTAAAGAGCGCTCTCAATATGTTTTCGAAACACCTTCTCATCTTGTCCGTTCATTTTATGAACAAAATCCAAATGACCCATATATTGTCATTGGTATCGTTAATGAAACAAAAGGTGAGTCTTCAGAGTATAACGTCAAACTGTTCAGCGAAAATATGGACGTCAAAGTTTATTTAATTATTGAGCCCAGCACAAAATTAATTGTCGTCGCTAAATAGACTATTCTTTAAGCTCGTGATTATCTTGCTCGGCTTCTTTAGCCAACTTAGCTTTTGCCTGTTTATTCGTATCAAGCGATTTTCTGAAGACGACAAATCTTTGATACAAGAATTCCAAGACAAAATTGAGTACCATGACTATTGCTAATACGAGGAAGCCATTCCATTTGAGTGTGTCTTCCAAATGATTGCCTAAGAGGGTTGATGTCGGGGCAAAGACGGCGTAGAAAAGAAAAACGAGGAACATCGCAAACGGAATGTTAGCGGCTGACTGGAACGTAAAACGCCGATTGAAAGTAAAGTTCCACAAAACCGATAATACGAGGGCAATTAAATATGAGGGCCACCAGCCCCACACACCGCCAAGAGTTAAATCCAGCACCGTAAAGGAGCCAAATTCAATTAATCCAGCCGACACCGAGAAAAGGAAAAACTTAAAGGCTCGAATCAAATCTTTTTTGCGCTCTTCTTGATCGACGGGTTTCTTTTCTTTCATACCATTTAACTCCTTAAATAGGTTTTTATTTGATTTGTAAATTTTCTTGAAAACAAAGTAATTCTTATCATACGCTTCTTTATGTTGAGGATTCGAAATATAAGTATCGTTTATGGGAATATAATCTTTGATTTGTTTAATATCTTCGATAACTCCTAAGCCGACACCGATGACGGCAGCCGCTCCAACCGCTCCGACGTTTTGGGGATTTTCGACGACCTCGATCGTTCTTCCGGTAATATCGGCAAGCATCTGATTGGTAACTTTTGAAAGGGCGCCGCCTCCGACAAAACGAATCGTTTGTGAGGTCTTGATTTTTTTATCCTGACATTCGAGCATCCATCGTAGATGAAAACAAATTCCCTCTAAAACAGCCCTAATTAGTTCAGTTTTACCTGTTTCTAAGCGAATATTAAAAAACATTCCCGCGGCATTAGGATCTTCAAACGGGCAGCGATTTCCGTGCAACCAGGGAGTAAAAATAACACCACCTGAACCAGGTTCGGCTTTCTTTACTGTCTCAGTGAGATAGTCATATAGACTCGTATAAATCTTTTCTTTGTCAAAGGTAATATCTTTCTTCTCAAGATAGATACCAATTTCATCTGAGGCTAAATGGTCTTTGACCCATTCGAGGCTCTTACCAGCAGTTTCCATCTCAGCGAAATAATTAAAACGTTTTTCTTCGACGGCCACAATCGAGGCAATCATTGAACTAACATCGACGACTTGTTTATCAAGGATGGTCGAAACCCACCCCGATGTTCCAGAGTAAATGTGCGTCTCGCCGACATTGACCGCTCCCGCACCGAGACCGATTAAAGTCGCATCACCCCCACCCCCAAAGACGGGCGTGCCATCAGTTAGACCTAAATCCTTAGCAGCTTTTGAAGTTAATCCGCCAACGATATCGGTGGCTTTGATTATTTCGGGAAGATGGTCCATGTTGACACCAAAGGTGCGGCATAAGGATTTACTCCAACCTTCATGGCCTTTCCGGGTGTCATATAGAAAGGTCGAATATGCTGAATCGGGTGTCATGATAAAACGACCTGTTAAGCGAGCAATTAAATATTCTTTAACATCTAACCATTTATGAATTTTTTTAAAGATTTCGGGTTCATTATTTTCAACCCATTTATATTTCCATAAAGGATCTTTAACACTCAGTGAGGCAGCTTTGGTAATGCGGAGACTTTTTAGTAATTTAAAAATGTTCGCGCCTTCGATTTCTAAACCTCCACCCATTCCATCTTTCAGTTCTTGTTTAGATCTTTGATCCATATAGCTCATCGCCGGACGTAAGGCATTGCCTTCCTTATCGACTAAGACTAGTCCTTGCATTTGTGAGCAAAAAGAAATTCCGGCAATATCACTTGGCTTAACGTCGCTTTTTGTAAAGAGTTGATGGGTTGTGTCGGCCATCGCCTGCCACCACTCATCAACATCTTGTTCGGCCCCACCGTTATCAAGTAAGTAAAGACCATAGCCCTGATGAGCGCTTGTTAGGAGAGTAATCGTCTTATCAATGGCAAATAGACACGTTTTTACGCCAGTCGTACCGATATCATAAGCAATGACATATTTCATGTTAGGTTACTCCTTTTGCTTTTATGATTGATGGGTGATTTTGCTACGTTCGAACGTAAAGGCTGATTCGATAAACTTTAAAAACTCCTGGACGACTCTTTCGTCTTCTTTTAAAACGTCAGCGCCACAATAAATCTTGTAGCGTTCCATATAATATTCGCAGCTATAGGAAAACTGCATCATCATTAATAAACTATCAAAAAAGAAAGCAAACATTCTGGGATCGATATCCTGGCGGACATCACCATCTACCATTGCATTAGCGATGAACTCACTATAAACCTTCGCGGTTATGCCTTCGATTCTTTTAGCGAGTTCCGGGGCGAAACGTTTATTGCTTCCGACCGTAATTGAGTTATACATCTTGGTGTAATTAACGTGTTTTCTAGAATAGTGTTGCACGGCGCGTATAATCTTTTCGGTGCGTTTAAGAAGTTTTTCTTCGCCTTCTAAAACATCACTGACAACCGACTCTAAAACTTTTAAGCTCTTATTAAGACATGCCAGAAAGAATACTTCTTTATCTTTGTAGTACTTATAAAGCACACCAACACTAATACCGGCTTTCTTAGCAATGACATTTATATTCGCACGGTCTAAACCAAACTCCGCGAATTCATTGATTCCCGTTTCCAAAATATCGTCGAGTTTCTCTTTGGTCAGTTTTGCTAGCATAGTAATTACTATCCTTTCATTTTTGAGTATTTATGAGTATAGACGAGTCTTTGTAACCATGAATCAATCGTGCCTAAAGGCTTATCGATGTTAGTTAAGGCAACAAGCATCGCGCATAAGCATTGTTTGCGGAGAATCATCTCCACGGCTTGGGCTTCAAATTCATTAACGCCCACACAAAGCGCACCGGCGCCTTGAATAAGCACTGCGCTTCGACCTTTAAGATTATTAAGTGCATCTTCTATTTTACCGTTACGAATCGAGACACCAATTATCTGAGCGACATCATCGATATATGGATAGAATGTTTTTCCGTTCGCGCTTACCGCGCTGACATCGGGATTATCGTCATAAATTATATGATTGGTTTTACTATATTTGACAATATCATCAGGAATACGAATATTCTTAAATGATTTAGGAGTAAAGTTTACTTCATTAACGAATTGTCGAATGTATTTATTTCTTAACTCTTCTAAAGAAGAAACATCCGTTAAGCGATATATTTCTTTTTCGGCAGCTTGTTCTAAAGCAAAGGCCCGGTTAAAAGCTTCTTCCATTGTGCCTCCAAGACTAAACGCGCCATGGGATCTAAGCAAAAAGACAACACTCTTAGGATTGTCTTTAATAGCCTTTGCGGCATTCTTAGCAAGCTTCTTGGTCGAAGAAATGCCATAGGCGGCATTAGGAACATAATCGCCAAGCAAATCTTGATCGCTTTTAGTAACTTTTATACCCTGCCCAAGAACGCTTAAAACCGAGGCATTTAATTGATGGGTGTGAATAACAAAGTTAATGTCTTTGCGAAGCTTATAAACGGCTGCGTGAATACCTTTTTCACTTGATGGCTTAATATCGCCTTTATAAGAACAATCTTCAATATTAAGCAAAACAATGTCTTCGGGTTTTAAAGTTTCATAGCCTCGCCCTTTGGGTGTAACCACGAATTGCGTGTCAGAAACACGCGCAGAAATATTTCCCCAAGTCCTAGCAATTAATCCAGACTTGACGAGCTTTAAACCAGCTTCAACAACTAACTGTCTGGCTCTTTGAATGTTTTGATCCATAAATGGCTTATTCTCCAAGCTTTCCGCATTTAGCAAACACGCGTTCAAAGCGCGTTAAGACTTCATCAATCATCTCTTCGGTATAAGCGGCATTTGTATAAAGTCGAGTTCCAGCTAAAGTGACAATACCCTCGGCCATATAGGCGGCACCCATATGTTCCATTTCTTTTTGTCTAATGCTTGTTTCTTTTAAGATGCTCGGAATTGTCCAAGGCTTTTTCCAGTTGATGACAAAGTGCATCGTTCCGGCATTATCTAGATGGACAATGGAACCTTGGTTAAATACAACAAACGGTAAGTCATATTTTTTGACTAATTCCTGCAAACCTCTAGTTAGACGATCGCCCATTCTTCCTGCTACTTCGCAAGCATTGCGTTTTTGGATTTCGCATAAGGTGTAATAGCCGGCCACACACGATATTGGCGTGGCTGCTAAAGTACCGCCGCATAAAGCTTTTGGTAACTTCTTGCCCGATGAATCGAGGCCAGCCCCTAGATAAGCCATTGACTCTTTATGTCCACCGATGCCACCGGCACCGGGATATCCACCTGCTATTATCTTGCCAAAAATCGTTAAATCGGGATCGATGCCAAAGAAGCCCTGGGCTCCGCTTGGTCCAATTCTAAATCCGGTAACGACTTCGTCGAAAATTAACAAGGCCCCATACTTTTTGGCCAGTCTTTCCGTGCCTTGAAGGAATTCTTTTGATAACGGCCGCGTTCCACTTTCTGGTCCGACCGGTTCGATGAAAATAGCGGCCGTACCCCCACTTAATTTATTGAGACGCAATTTTCTTTCTAAATCCTTTAAGTCATTTGGAAAGAATTCTTTGGTATGTTTAAAAACAAATCCGGGAATGCCTTTGGCCATGATGCCTTTCGTTCCGGGAACACGAAGTCCATAAGCTAACTG
>JBAYBO010000033.1:0-10987 GCA_041669225.1 Bacilli bacterium
AACGTTAAATTAACGGGTGCAGTTATGACAAAACTCGATGGCGACGCCCGTGGCGGAGCAGCCTTATCGATTCGCCATTTGACCGGAGTTCCGATAAAGTTTTCTGGAACTGGTGAAAAGCTTGCTGATATTGATGTTTTCCATGCTGACCGCATGGCCGATCGTATCTTGGGAATGGGTGATGTCGTCAGTCTAGTTGAAAAAGTTCAAGACGAACTCGATGAAAAGGAAATGAAAAAGTCAGTCAATCGGATGATGTCAGGAAGATTTGATTTAGAAGACATGCTTAATCAAATGCGGCAAATTCAAAAACTTGGCTCTTTAGGCGGTTTGATGAGTATGATTCCCGGCATGCCGAAATTAAGCGATGAGCAAAAAATTCAGGCCGAAAAGGAAATTGCAAATTTTGAGGCTATTTATAATTCGATGACACCCGAAGAAAGACGTCATCCGGAAATACTGCGCAATTCCAGAAAAGTTCGGATTGCTCGTGGTAGTGGCAAAACGAATGCTGACATTAATCGCATCATAAATAAGTATGAAAAATCCAAAGAGATGATGCGGAAAATGGGACAAATGCAAAAAGGTAATAAAATGCCGCCCGGTGGTTTAGGCGGCTTTGGTGGTTTAGGTTTTTAGGATTACTTCTTTATGAACTTAGCGCCCTTTTCAAGGGCCTTTTTTTCCCAATCAGGCTGAATATTTTCATCGACTTCCTGTAGTAATTTAAAATCATTTTTACTCAGTTGAAGTTTTGCAAACAAATCAGGTCGATACTTACGCGTTAGAACTAGCGACTGTTTTCTTCGCCACTTGTTGATAGCGGTGTGGTTTCCTGAATAAAGAATATCCGGAACCTTGCTTCCTTCAAAAACATATGGTTCGGTGTATTGGGGATATTCAAGCATTCCGTTTTCGAATGATTCCTCATCTAAAGATTCACTCGCAATCGCCCCTTCTTGTAGGCGAATGACGGAATCAGCAATGGCCATTGCAGCAATTTCTCCACCCGTTAAGATGAAGTCTCCAATTGAAATTTCTTCATTAACATAAGAGTTGACTCTTTCGTCAATTCCTTCATAATGACCGCAAATTAGGACTAAATCTTGGCATTTTGCCAATTTTTTAGCTGTTTTTTGCGAATATTTATTGCCCCGAGGGCTAAGTAAAACGATATGGGTGTCGTTATTTTTAATATCTTTGATGGCATCGATGATTGGCTGTGCTTTCATAATCAAGCCAGCACCACCTCCGACCGGCGGAGTGTCAACGCGATGGTAGCGATCTTTTGTGTAATCACGAATATCAATCGTTCTGATTTCAACTGCTTCTTTAGTTATGGCGCGTTTAATAATTGAGTTCGTTAGGAACCCATCAAACATTTGTGGAAAGAGAGTGAGAATTGATATTTTCATAGCATTCCGTTAATTATCTTGACGACGATTTCCTTCTTCTTAATGTTAACATCTTTAATAAAAGCGGCGATAAAAGGGACTAAAACATCAGGGGCCTCATCACGAGATATTCGCAAGGTGCGATGAGCCGGATAATCTTCCACTTTACTGACAAGACCAATCGCTGACATTCCTTCGTCAAACACCTGGCAGCCAAGAAGATCATCGTGATAATAAAATCCTTTCGGAAGGCTTTCAATCTTTTTGTCGATTAATAATTGAAAACCGACGTATCTTTCGGCTTGCTCAAGGGTCAATATGTTCTCAAAAGTAACAACATAACGGTCTTTACTTTTGCGTGCAGTAAGAATTTTCGCTTCAAAGCTGATGTCTTCATTCTCGCTTACAAGCAAGACCTGCTGGTTCTTTTTAAATCTTTTGCTTGGAAAATCAGTCATGCTAAAAACTTTAACTTCGCCGCGAAGGCCAACTGTGTTAGTTATCCTACCAATTACTACTTTTTCCATACTATAAAAGAGAACGAGGATTATTCCTCGTCCTTTTCTTCAAACGATTCAAATTTTAGATGAATGCGTTTATTTTCACTTTTACCGGCGACTGAAACGAGTTCACGAAGAGCGTTGGCGATTGTTCCCTTGCGACCGATGAGACGAGCAGTATCATCATTTTCGGCGACGATAAGCAAGACAACTTCACGCGGTGAATCACTGGGAAGCTCACGAATCATGACGATGTCTTTGTTTTCGACAATTGGATCAATCAAGGCGTGAATAATCTTCTCGTAATCCATTATTTATCTCCTTTGACGTTCTTCTTACTTTCGGCGAGTTTGACCATCAAACCCTTTTTCGTAAATAAAGTACGAATTGTGTCGGATGGAGTGGCGCCTTGACGTAGCCATTTAAGGGTTACTTCTTCATCGATGACGGCATTTTCGATTCCTTTGGCAGGATCGAAGAAACCGAGTTGTTCTATGTAGCGGCCATCACGAGCATAACGTGAATCGGCAACAACGATACGGAAGAATGGATCCTTATGGCGACCGAATCTTGCTAATCTAATTTTTACTGACATGTGTTTTCTCCTTTTTCCGTCGTAAGTTTATTATAAATAAGTTTTAGTGTCAAGTAAAAGTACTTAACAGTAAGGGCTAAATAAATGTTTCTTGTCAACCAAATACTTATTTGGTAATATAACTAAGCGCGTATTAATGCGCTGCGGACGGTCCGCTGTCAAAAATCGGGACAAGAACGCCTTAAGAAACCACATGAAAAAAGGAGGAAACAACAATGAATTCCAACATCGTTAACGAAGTTACCGCTTCACAACTCAAATCCGACATCATTGATTTCAGCTCCGGAGACACCGTCAAGGTTTTTGTTCGCATTATTGAAAACAAAAAAGAACGTCTCCAAGCTTTTGAAGGCGTCGTTATGCAACGCCGCGGCGCGGGTGTTAGTGCCACTTTTACCGTCAGAAAGATTTCGTCTGGCATCGGCGTCGAAAGGACATTTCCGCTTCATTCGCCAGCTATCGCGAAAATCGAATTGCTTAAAAGAGGTAAAGTTCGCCGCAACAAAATCAATTATCTCCGCAAGTTATCGGGTAAAAAAGCCCGTATTAAAGAAATTCTTTAATTAACTAAAACTTAAAGCCCTCGGCACACGAGGGTTTTTTGATTGTTTGCAATAGTTAAAACCACTATGGTTTTATTGTAAATTATTAAATACGTATTATACTTAAACGTGGATATTTATGGTTGACACATATTTAGAACCTAATGGTAACCCCAAAAATGACCGCCGGATTCGTAAAGAATTAGGCATTAAGCGCAATCCTCTTCGCGCCTTTTTGAAATTTCTTTTCACGTTTCTTTTTATCTCGGTTTTATTGGTCGGAAATGTCATTATTTTTCATAATTTGTATTACCGCTCTTTTTTTGTTAATGGTCAATCGATGTATCCGACCCTCAACGGAAACGCCACTTATAGCGATGGCACGTTAATCGGTCAAATTTATGGTTCGATTTCGCTTAATGGCGCAACTGTCGACTATGGCATCATGGACACTCATGAAGCGACCAAACAAGATATTCGACGTTTTGATATCATCATTACTAAATATAGCGAAACTGATCCTAGCGATAAAATCAAAAGAGTGATTGCTCTACCCGGCGAGACGTTTTACTTTGTAAGCACCTCGCCAAACGAAGCGACAAACGGTGACTTTTACTTGATTCCCGAAGACACTGGCGAAGCTGTTTTGATTCCTCAGAATTTTGGTTCAGAAGCAATCTTGCGCCAAAAAGATTATAGCGGTGACAGCATTCCTAAAGTGACTAGTCCTAAGACTCTTGAAGAAGATGAATATTACGTATTAGGCGATAATCGTCCTCACAGCAGTGACTCAAGTGGAGGATATATTATTCGTTACTCTTATATCGAAGGGGTGGCGATTGCCCTTGAAGGTACGACCACATTAGTATGTGAAAACGGTCAAGCCTGCCAAGCTGGTCGTATTAACTTCCATTGGCCGCAATCATTAAGGTGGAAAGATGTCTAATATCCATTGGTTTCCTGGACATATGAATCGCGCTTTGCGCGAAATCGGCGCTAAGGCCGCGTTAGTTGACCTCGTCGTCGAACTTCGCGATGCTCGCGCCGCTTTAAGTTCAGCTAACGAAGATGTCATCAAACAATTAAAAAACCGTAATAGGTTAATTGTTTTAACAAAGAGCGATATGGCTCTTGAAGTCGAAACGAAGAAATGGATTAACTTCTTTGTAAGCCAAGGTCATGAAGCGATTAGCGTTAACCTTACATCACCAAAAGATTTATCCAAACTTATCAAGGCGATTAGCTCCACAGATAGCAAAAAACGTCACAAAGAAGCCACAAGAGGCATGAAACCACAACCTTTGAGGATAATGGTCGTTGGCGTTCCAAATGTCGGGAAATCAACGTTTATTAACAAATTAGCAGGCAAGAAAGCTGCCCAAGTCGAAAACCGTCCCGGCAAGACCAAAGCTCAGCAGTGGATTAAGGTTGATAATCAATTTGAACTACTTGATACACCAGGAATTATGCCGATGAAATTCGAAAATCACGACTTTGCTGTTAACCTTGCCCTTTTGGGAATGGTTAAAGAAGATATTCTTCCCAAAGAAGAGTTAGCGCATAAGATTATTAGATATCTTAAAGCTAATCATCCCGCTACTCTTGAAAACACTTATACTCTTTCGAATATCGATGCAAAAGATGAAACAACAATCATTTATGAAATCGGTATGCGTGCTGGTGTTCTTGAAGGCGGTAAACCAGATATAAATCGCGCGATTATGATGCTATTAAACGATTTTCGTAATGGCAAGATTGCGCGGGTCAGTTTAGAAACGATTTAATATGCTTTTGACCTTTGAAGATTCTTTTTATTCTAATCAAATACGAAATATTGCTGGTGTTGACGAAGCGGGCCGCGGTCCTTTGGCTGGTCCCGTGGTCGCATGCGCGGTAGTGCTCCCGCGTACGTATTTAAATAATGAGGTTAACGATTCGAAGAAATTATCGGACAAGAAAAGACGAAAACTTTTTCAAGATATCCTCGCTAACTGCCTATCTTATGGGGTAGGTATTGTTAGTCCTGAAACAATTGATGAAATAAATATTTACCATGCTTCGAAATTGGCGATGAAAATTGCTTTACAGAAGTTGAAAGTCCCAGTTGACTGCATCATGACTGATGCCATGCCGCTTCAAGGCTATGATGTTCCAGTTTATGACATCATAAGCGGTGACGCCAAAGTACGAGCAATCGCCGCGGCCTCAATTATCGCCAAAGTCATTCGCGATGATATTATGATTGATTTGCACAATCAGCATCCGGAATATGGTTTCGTTACCAACAAAGGCTATCCGACTAAGATGCATTGTGAGGCTCTCCACGTTTATGGACCCTTAAAAGGAATTCATCGCTATACATATGGTCCCGTTGCCAGTTCGTTGATTGAGAAGATAAGTCTTATTTAACAAATTCATAAAATCGAAATTCCTCCCTTATATATAAAGTGGAGGTTTTTATATGACCGGAAGAGATATCTTAATTTATTTGGCGATAAAGTACGAAGGTAATTGGGACAATATATATGGAGCGATTAAGCGAAAAGAACCAATTGACGACACATCTTTTAATGATTTATTGGCAACCCTTAAAGCTAATACAATCACAATTATCGATAAAAATTATCCTGATCATCTCAAACAAGCTCATAAGCCACCTTTTGTGTTGTTTTATTATGGCGACTTGAGCCTTTTAGAACATCCACAGGAAACCATTGCCTTCATCGGGAGCCGCAAAGCAAGCGAATACGGTAAGAAGATGACACGGGTGATTGTTGCTGATTTAGCCAAGAAAATGGTCATTGTATCAGGAATGGCAAGAGGAATTGATGCCGTCGCTCACGAGACAGCTATCAATTCAAAAGGTAAAACAATTGCTGTTTTAGGATCAGGTATTGATTATTGCTATCCTCGGGAAAATTTTGATTTATATAACAATATTAAGGAAAACCATCTTCTTATTAGCGAATATCCCAATAAGGTAGCCCCTGATCACAGCCAGTTTCCTTTGCGCAACAGAATTATTGCAATGCTCTCTAAATCAGTGGTGGTGGGTGAGGCTGATATTAAATCAGGAACGCTTATCACGGTTAGTTATGCCCTCTCCCAAGGACGCGACGTTTGTTGCGTTCCGTATCCCGCCGATATCTCCTCAGCGTGTAACAGCCTCATTAAGCAAGGGGCCAAACTTGTTGAAAATGCAAATGATGTGTATGAAGAAATGGGAATTGACATTAAGGGAAAAGAAATACTAGACATTCAAAAATATAACTAAACGTCTTTAAAGCAAATAAGTATTTACTTTAAGAAGAAAGGGCCTCGACATAGCGATTGACAAAGTTCGTTTAGGTATCTATATTTATCAATTGTACAACTGAGGACTGCCATGAAACTTGTTATTGTCGAATCGCCCAAAAAAAGTGAATCCTTCAGCCGCTATCTTGGCCAAGGCTTTACTATTTTAGCAACCCAAGGTCACTTACGTGACTTGGCGACATCCGGTAAAGGGGGTCTTGGAATCGACGTCGAAAATAACTTCAAACCGAATTACAAATTGATGCCGAAGAAGAGCGTGGTTTGGGAAAAAATTAAAGCTGAAGCCAAAAATGCTGATGAAATTTTACTGGCAACTGACCCTGATCGTGAAGGTGAGGCAATTGCTTGGCATCTCGCCGATATGTTGAATCTGGAAATCGACAAGACTAAACGTCTTGAGTTTCACGAAATTACACGTGATTCAATTCAAGCGGCCATCAAGAAACCGCGCACTATCGACATGAATCTTGTTAATTCGCAGGAGACCAGACGCATTTTGGACCGTGTCATTGGTTTTAAATTATCGGCGCTTATGCAAAAGAAAATGCGTTCTCCGTCGGCGGGTCGCGTTCAATCTGCAACCTTAAAGATTATTACGGATCATGAAAAGGAAATTGCAAAATTTGTTCCCGAGGAATATTGGGAAATACTAGCTGATGTCGAAATATGTGGAAAAGTATATACCCTTAAACTTTCGAAATTTGATGGATCCACTCCCGATATAAATAATGAATCGACAGCGTTGTCGATTTTTGAAAAACTCGGCGATACTTTAACGATTGATGAAATCATCAAAAAAATGCGTATCGTACCGAGCAAACCACCTTTTAAAACTTCAACATTGCAGCAAGAAGCGTCTAATCGTTTTCGCTTTTCAACATCTAAAACGGCTTCAATCGCTCAAAGCCTCTATGAAGGTTTTACTATCGATGACGAACACGTTGGCCTCGTTACTTATATTCGGACAGATTCGACTCGTTTGAGTGATACTTTTATTCAAAGAGCCCAGAGCTATATCACTGAAACTTTCGGAGCGAACTATATCGGAGGCGTTAAAAAAGAAAAGGCAACCCCTCTTGGCCAAGATGCACATGAAGCGATTCGTCCAACCGCGAATCATCGTACTCCAAATAGCGTTGCCAAGTATTTGTCCTCCGATCAAGCAAAGCTTTATCGTTTAATTTACAATCGTGCCTTAGCCTCACTTATGGCTGACGCGAAAGAAGAAGTGTCGACCGCAATTTTAAAAAGTGGCAATCTCGAGTTCAAACTCGAAAGCAAAAAAGTATTGTTTGATGGTCATCGTCGTCTATATGAAGATGACGAGCCGGATGTCATATGTACGCCATCAATGCAAAAGGGAACGACATTTAGAATTCTTAAAAAGCAAAAAGTACAAAAATTTACGACGCCTCCTTCTCGATATAGCGAAGCTAAGGTCGTGCAATTAATGGAAGAAGCCGGCATCGGCCGCCCATCAACCTATGCTTCCACGATTAAACTTTTACTGACCAGAAAATATATCGAAATGACCAAGGAAGGAATTCGCGCGACAGAACAAGGTATAAAAAACGCGACGGTTATTACTAAGTACTTCCCGGAATTTGCCGATCTTAAATATACAGCAAATATGGAATTAGAACTCGACCAGATTCAATACGGAAAAACAAAACATCTCGAAATGCTGACTAACTTTTATGGGCCATTTGAAAAGAAAGTTAAAGAAGTATATCAAATAATGTATAAAGAACCCGAAGAAGAAACGGGCGAAACGTGTCCAACATGTGGAAGTCCTCTCGTTGTGAAGAAAAGCCACTATGGCACATTCATTGCCTGCAGTTCTTATCCGACATGTAAATATATCAAAAAGCCGGAGCCAGTAGCCCCTGATTACATCGGCGAGGATTGTCCGGTTTGTGGTAAACCTTTAGTCCGCCGCAAATATGGACGTAATAAATCGTTCATTGCCTGCAGTGGCTATCCGACTTGCACATATTCAAGAAACGAAGCGCAAAAAACAGGTCATCTCCAGCACAGTCATGAGCATGAAGAAATGGTTGGCAAGTGCCCAAAATGCGGTGGTGATCTTAAAGTTAGGACATATCGCGGCAAGAGTTTTATCGGCTGTGGCAATTATCCTAAGTGCGATTACAGTGCTAAATACAATAAAAAATAGAGAGCAGATGGAGGCAACCATCTGCTTTTGCTATATAATAGACACATGGGAAAAATAAATGTTATTGGGGCCGGTTTAGCCGGCGTTGAAGCAGCTTTCTATTTAGCAAATAAAGGACATGAAGTTCATCTTTTTGAAAAGCGCCCCCAAGTTATGACTCCCGCCCATCAAAGCGGACTATTCGCTGAGTTGGTTTGTTCAAATTCTTTAAAAAGCAACCGCTTGGATAATGCCTGTGGTTTGCTCAAGGAAGAAATGCGTATCATGAACTCACTAACGATGGAGGCTGCAGCTCTTTCTTCCGTCCCAAGTGGTAATGCCTTAAGCGTCGATCGCGAACTTTTTGCGAAGATAATTACGGAAAAAATACGGCAAAACAAGCATATTTTGATTGTTAGCGAAGATGTTAAAACATTTTCTGAAGAGTTGACAATTGTTACAACCGGACCGCTTACAAGTGATGCATTAGTCGATGAATTAGTAACGATTATTGGCCCTAACGCCTTATCTTTTTACGACGCCAGTGCTCCGATACTAACTAAAGAATCAATTAATTTTGACGTCGCATATTTTAAGTCTCGGTACGAACAAGGTGATAATAGCTACATTAACTGCCCATTTAATAAAGATGAATATTACCAATTCATCGAACAATTAGTAAATGCCAAAACAGTTGTGCTTCATGAGTTTGAGTCGAATTATTTTGAAGGCTGTTTGCCGATTGAAGTCCTCGCTAAGCGTGGGGCCGATACCTTGCGGTATGGTCCTTTAAAACCTAAAGGTCTAGCCTTGGATAGAAGCAATCCTCCTTATGCCGTCGCTCAACTCAGGCAAGACAATTTAATTGGGTCTTTATATAACATTGTCGGTTTTCAAACGAACCTTGCTTATTCGGAGCAAGAACGCCTCTTCCGCACGATTCCAGGTCTCGAAAAAGCTGAATTCTTGCGTTTTGGACTAATGCACCGGAATACATACATTAATAGTCCGCTAGTCTTAGATGAAAATTTAACATTAAAGAATAAAAATAATATTATTGTTGCCGGACAACTTTCTGGAGTCGAGGGATATGTTGAAAGTGCCGCGACCGGAATCATCGCCGGTATTGTTGCCCATCAAATACTTAATAATAAAAATAGTAAGTTGCCCCCAACATCGACGATGATTGGCTCATTAGTGCGTTATATAACTAAAGCTAATCCGGAGACTTTTACACCGATGAACGCTAATTTTGGTATTCTTGAAAATGCGAACAAACGTCATCGCGATATTGATATTTCCAACTCCTTAGAAGCCATTAAAAAATACTGGGAGGATGTCAATGAATAAACAAACACAAGAATTTATTGATCATCTTCGCGAAGAACGTCTTTTTTCAGAACGAACAATCGACTCATATCGACGCGACATTGACAAATTTTATAAATATTTGCATCACGAAGGTTTGGGAATGGATGAAGTTAATCCAGGCGTAATTCGTAATTTTTTAACAATTGAGCTTCAAGCTGGCATTTCGAAAAGATCGTGTGCCCGCCGGTTAGCCTCGCTACGTCACCATTTCGAATTCATGAAAAACAAAAAATATATCAAAAGCAATCCTTTTTCCTTCATTCAAACACCTAAGAAGGATATCCGTTATCCCAAAACTTTGTATCTTGAACAAGTCGAAAATCTCATCTTGGCAAACACTAAACGCACCGACTTTTTAGCCCCTCGCGATACGGCTATTATCGAGCTCCTTTATGCCTCGGGAGTACGGGCTGAAGAGCTAGTGAATATTAAGCTTTCGGATATCGATTTCCGCACGCGAGCCATTCGTGTTCTTGGTAAAGGGAAAAAAGAGCGTATTGCACCTTTTTCGCTTAATGCGAAAGAAGCATTGGAAATATACCGTGATTCGACACGGGAAAAGCTCCTTTTTAAAGATGAATTACTGCAGGATATTCGCTTCTTCTTTCTTAATTCGCGAGGCCGAAAATTAACGACGCGCGGACTTGAATTTATTCTCAAGGAAACCGAGAAGAAAACCGGTTTATATTTAGGGCTTCATCCACACTTATTACGTCATTCCTTTGCCACTCATTTGCTCGAAGGTGGTGCTGACCTCCGCGTTATTCAGGAGCTGCTCGGACACGAAAGCCTCAACACGACTCAGGTTTATACTCACGTTTCGCAAGAGGCGATGAAAAGCCAGTATCAATTCGCCCATCCACGAGCAAGGAAGAAATCGAAATAAGTCTTAGTATTGGGCTATGATACTTAGTATCATGGCTCTTTTTTTCTTTCCTTGTCTATGTAAGGGCGCGTGTGTTATAATAAATCGGCTCTCAAAAGAGAGACTACACACACTATGGATTCAACATCCTAGTCTCATCAACGCCATGGGGCACCGATGAGGGATTGTTGTTGGAAGTAGTGGAGGGAAAAACAAATTGGAGGTTCACAAATGAGTGAAGAAGAAAAGG
>JBAYBO010000034.1:0-10775 GCA_041669225.1 Bacilli bacterium
AGACGATAAAACGCACCCTATTCCTGACTTAACCGGATACATTACCGAAGGGCAAATAATGCTTTCAAGAAGTTTATTTATGAAGGGAATTTTACCTCCGATTGACGTTCTTCCTTCCTTGTCCCGTCTTAAAGATAAGGGCATTGGCGAAGGCAAGACAAGAGGCGATCACTCTGATACGATGAATCAGCTCTTTGCTTCTTACGCCCGCGGTAAAGAAGCAAAGGAATTATCGACCGTTTTAGGAGATAGTGCTTTATCTGACATTGATAAGTTATATGCGCGATTTGCCGATGATTTTGAACAAAAATATATCGCGCAAGGATATGAATCAAATCGTTCTATTAAAGAAACTCTGAATATCGGATGGGAACTTTTACGAATCTTTCCAACTTCAGAACTTAAACGTGTTAGCGATGAAAATATTGCCGAATTTTACGGTAAAGAGGAATAAAAGTGGCAATTGGGCAAATTAACCCGACAAGAATGGAGCTCACCAAGCTCAAGAATCAACTCGCCGTTACAAGAAGAGGACATCATCTTCTTAAAGACAAGCAAGACGAATTAATTCGTCAGTTCATGGAAATCGTCTATCAAACCAAGGATTTGAGAACCGAAGTAGAGAAGATGACCTCCAAGGCTCTTTCGTCATTCAAGAAAGGGCGAGCCAAAATGCGTGAAGCCGAATTATTCGAACTCACTTCTGTTCCCGCTTTTTCTTGGACTTTGGAAACGAGTAAATCGATTTCTATGAGCATTGAATCGCCACACTTAAAATTTGCATTAGATGCACAACTAGAACCACCTTATCCTTTTAGCGCAACACCGCAAGAATTTGATGACGCTTTAGTATTTGGGCTCGATTTACTTCCTAAATTAATCAGGCTTGCGGAACTAGAAAAAACAACGGAGATGTTCGCTCGCGAAATCGAAAAGACGAGACGCCGAGTAAATGCTATTGAACACATTATGATTCCTGAGCAGGTGGCACTTATTAAAGACATCAAAACAAAGCTTGCCGATCAAGAGATGGCTGGAACGATTCGTGTTATGAAATCTAAAGAGATGATCTTAAAAAAACTTCGCAAGAATAGCAAATAATTTTTCAGGAGAAAACGATGAAAAAACTCAATAGAGATGATGTTTTGATTCTTACGAAACGAAGTAAACAAACAAACAAATATGATTATGGAAATATTGTAGTTTTCGGCGGTAGTATCGGCTTTTATGGTGCTCCTGCTTTGAGCGCCTTGGCGGCTTATAGGACGGGTTCTGGACTTGTCTCAATCGCTCTTGAAGAAGACGATTATGGCTATTTCGTAAACCTTAATCCTGAAGTTATGGTCAAGCGCTTTATCGATATTGAAGAAGTCGAAAAACTTATTGCGAAAAAAGACGCGATTTTGTTTGGACCAGGTTTAGAAGATAACTTAATGAATGAGCGTATTTTAAAGGTTCTGCTTAATCAAGATATCCCTCTTGTAATTGATGCAACAGGATTAACTATTCTTAAAAGAATTGGTTTTGATAAACGACTTAATCACGTGATTTTAACTCCTCACATGGGTGAAGCAAAAAGATTACTTGATAGTGAGAATCCGCAAAGCCAAACAAATGTTTTGACCGATCTAGGCGCCACGTTAGTTTTAAAGGACGCGGTTACAACAATTTCCAATAATGAATTTCAAGGTCAACTCGATTATGGCCATCCTGGAATGGCAAAAGCTGGTTCTGGCGATGTTCTTGCGGGTATTATTACAAGTCTTCTCGGACAAAAATATTCTTTGCTAGAGGCAGCAAAGTATGGCGTGTATCTTCATCAAATCGCCGGTTGTATCGCCGTTAATAAATGTGGCGAACATAGTTTGATGGCTTCTGACATAATTGAATCCATCGGTGAAGCGATTTCTAAAGGATAATAGCTCTTCTTTTTGATAATTTAGAATTTCGACGCAGTTTAATTTTTTTGTAGTATAATATAAAAAGCTTCAGGACAGGGTGAGATTCCCAACCGGCGGTATACCCCGCGAGCCTTATGGTTGATCTAGTGAAATTCTAGGGGCGACAGTAAAGTCTGGATGAGAGAAGTATCTCATTTTGGTCCTGAGTAGTGGGGGACCTTTTTATATGGGAGCAGCAGTCGTTGGATTATTACTTATCTGGTCATTTCTTCTCTTGATAGTATTACGGGAAGGGAAGTTATTTCGATTTCAGAAACTTGATTTAGTTCGTTTCATGACTCGGGTAGCCATTTTTGGCGCCATATCAGCCATTTTGTATATTGTTCCGTTTTTAAAATTCCCATTACCATTTTTTCCAGCTTTCCTTGAATTCCATTTTGATGAAATTCCTTTATTTATCGCTGGTTTTGCCTATGGTCCTTTTAGCGCTTTTTGCGCCATCGTTCTTAAAACAATTATCAAATTGCCATTTACTTCAACATTAACAGTCGGAGAATGGGCAGATTTAATTTATAGCACAGCCTTTATTATCCCCGCCGCGATTATTTATCAAAGAAGGCGGACTATTAAAGGAGTTATTCTAGGTTTTGCAGTTGGTTTTATCGTTCAACTCGTAACAAGTTTAGTATTTAATGTTTATATTATGATTCCATTTTATATGTTTGTTATGGGCTTTCCTGAGGCAGCAATCTTAGCAATGGCTCAAGCAGCGAATCCCGCTGTGACAAACATTGGCTGGTCACTCGGCTTTTTTGCAATAATACCCTTTAATGTTCTTAAAAATACAATGGTGGTCATTTTGACTTTCCTTGTTTATAAAAGCATACACCGTTTTATGGCTCAATTTGAACAAAAAAAGCTGCCCAGTTAGGCAGCTTTTTGAATCAAGAATCGACATTTAATCTTCGACGATAATTGCGCCAGTTGGGCAATCGTTTGCCACTTCGACTTCAACGCCTTCGGCAGGTTGAGAGTGAACGCGGGCCTTACCCTCATCATCAAACTCAAATACTTCCGGCATAACAGAGACGCAAAGACCACATCCAATGCAGGCATCGCGGTCAATTCTTACTTTTTTAGCCATTTATGCAGTGTCCTCCAACAACCGAAATTATAATATTAAACTAATGTTTATGCAAGGTTTATAAAATTACCCTATAAATGATTTCTAATTTATATTAGAATGTATCAGTAAGTAGGATTAGTCATTGAAAACCATTACCCGCGTTGAAAAATTCCAAAAATATCGCGAAGAAATATCGCACATGCCTAATATAAATGATATTTCTAATGGAAAGCATGCTGAAAGCTATTTAGTGGCAAATAACACAAAGCCAAAAGATAGAGAAAATGATGCTGGTGGCTCGACGATTGAACACGGAATCGAAGAAATAATCGATGGCGTTCGTCAATCCGAGGAGAACGATAATGGAAGTCAATCGCCAATTCAAAAACAGAAACGAAAAGAATTAATTCAAATGATTGTTTTGATTTCAGTTCTTGTCATACTTATTATTGGTTTAATAATTATTGGCATATACGCGTTTAGATAAGGAGACCGAAATGAAGAAAGTCACGATTGCCATCGATGGACCGGCCGCAGCTGGTAAATCAACAGTTGCCAAAAAAGTAGCTCAAACTCTTGGTTTTACTTATATTGATACTGGTGCGATGTATCGTGCTTTCACATATTTCGTTATGAAAAAAGGTCTCAACCCACAAGATGAAGCCGCAAGCATTTCTCTTATTCCTGAAGTGGATATTGAACTCCTCAGTGATGGACGGGTTATTTGCTGCGGAGAAGATGTTACTAAAGTAATTCGTGAACCTCAAGTCTCGGCAAATGTCTCTTATATTGCATCTTATAAAGATATTCGTTTGGCACTTGTTGAATTACAAAGAAAAATGGCGCAGCGGCGTTCAGTCGTTATGGATGGTCGCGATATTGGAACATATGTTTTACCTAACGCTGACGTTAAAATATTTCAAATTGCCGATGTTCCGACTCGGGCAGTAAGACGTTATGAAGAAAATATCGCGAAAGGAATTAAGTGCACTTTAGCCGAAGTTGAAGAAGATGTGCGGCGCCGTGATTACATTGATTCACATCGTGATTTCGCACCTTTGAAACCAGCTGTTGATTCGGTTTTATTAGATACTTCGTTTCTGAGTATCGAAGAAGCGGTGGAAGCCGTTCTTGATATAATCAAACGTAAAATTGGAGAGGCCTAGCATATGCCTCAAGGAATTGTCGCCATCATCGGTAGTCCGAATGTCGGGAAATCGACAGTTTTTAATCGCATCATTGGCATGCGCCGCTCTATCATTCACGACGAGCCGGGAATAACGCGCGATCGTCTTTACGCCAGCGCCAATTGGCTGACGAAGGAATTCCGCGTCATTGACACGGGAGGCATTGAAATTGCCAATCGTCCTTTTCAAGAACAAATTCGTATTCAAGCCGAAATGGCAATCGATGAGGCTGACGTTATTGTCTATATCGTTGATGGGCAAGTTGGTGTCACTAACGACGATCAGGAAATTGCCAAAATTCTTTATCGCTCGAAGAAACCGATAATTCTTGCTGTGAATAAAATTGATGATATTAGCAAAATTGCTGATATTTATGAATTTTCGACTTTAGGACTTGGCGAACCCATCGCGATTAGTGGAGCGCACGGTATTGGCATTGGCGATTTACTCGATCAAATCATTAAATTGTTACCAGATATCGAAGAAGAAAAGCATGATGAAAATGAAATTGTTTTTTCAATTATCGGACGTCCAAATGTCGGCAAATCCTCACTATCCAATGCACTTTTGGGTCAAAATCGCGTTATTGTTTCAGAAATTGAAGGAACGACAAGAGATGCAATTGACACGAAATTCATTCGTGATGATAAACAATATGTTGTCATTGACACAGCGGGTTTAAAAAAGCGCGGAAAAATTTATGAGGCGGTTGATAAGTATGCTGCCATACGTGCTCTTTCGGCGATTGAGAGATCAGAAATAGTCATGTTAGTTATTGATGCCGACCAAGGTATTACGGAACAAGATAAACACGTTGTTGGTTATGCTGTCGAACTTAATAAGGCTGTTATTCTTGTCGTTAATAAATGGGATTTAATTCCGCGCTCTCAGACGGCTATGAGTGATTTCAGTAAAAAAGTTAAGAAGGAATTTAAGTTTTTGGATTATGCTCCGATTATTTTTGTTTCGGCAAAGGATAAAAGCCGGATTGATACTATCTTTCAAGCTCTTGATATGGTTTATGAAGCTTATGGGCGTCGCATTCAAACAAGTTTTTTAAATGATATTATTCAAGATGCCCAGGTTATGAATCCTGCGCCCTTGTTTGAAGGCGGAAGATTAAAGATCTATTTTGCTAATCAAGTTGATGTACGTCCACCAACTTTCGTCCTTTTCGTTAATCGTCCCAACTATGCACATTTCTCATATATGAGATATATTGAAAATCGACTTCGCGAATCCTTTTCATTTGATGGTACGCCGATAAAAATTATTTTGCGGGAGCGAAAATAACATGCACGTCGGTATCGCTGGAACTGGCACTTGGGCAACAGCCCTTGCTCAGGTATTAACAGATAATGGTCATGAGGTTATTCTCTACGGCCGTGAGCAAAGTCAAATTGATGATATAAATATTTTTCATCGTAATTCTTTTTACTTCGGTGACCAAATAAGACTTTCATCAAAAATCGTGGCTACGAATGTGATATCTAATATGTGCCAAAATGCGGATGTAATTCTTTTAAGCGTTCCAACAGGAGCTGTAAGTGAAGTGGTGCAAAAAATAATTCCTTATCTCAAGTCAAAAACAATTTTTGTCAATACTGCGAAAGGTTTTGATCCGCAAACAAAAATGCGCTTGTCACAGGTTATTCGCTTTCATGTCCCCAAAGACAAACTAGCGGGAGTGGTTTCGCTTCTTGGTCCTTCACACGCGGAAGAAGTAATTTTGCGCCACTTAACCCTTATCACTTCAGTTTCGAAAAATAAGAAAGCTGCTATTATTATTCAGCAACTTTTTGCCAATGACTATTTTCGAGTATACATCCTAAAGGATGAAATCGGTGCCGAATACGCGACTGCCATGAAAAATTGCATCGCCATCGCCGCGGGAATTATAGATGGTTTAGGCTTAGGTGATAATGCTAAAGCCGCTCTTATTACTCGAGGGCTTAATGAGATGGTTAAACTTGGAACGTTCTTTCATGCCCGCCCAAAAACATATCTTGGTTTAACTGGTGTTGGCGATTTAGTTGTGACTTGTGGCTCGAAGCATTCGCGTAATTATCAAGCTGGTTTCATGATTGGCAGTGACAACTCCAGTGAGCGTTTTCATCGCGAGAACACCAAGACTGTTGAAGGTGTTAGAACAACCGAAATTATTCATGATCTCGCTTTTAAAAAATGCATCTCTTTACCAATTGTCGAAGCCCTCTATCTAGTTCTTTTTAAAGACGCAAAGCCATCGGAAGTTATTGCCGAATTAATGAACAGACCACTAAAAAAAGAAGATTAGAAGGCAATAATCTTGATAATTTATTTATGCTGTGATAATTTTTAGACAGAGTATAAAGGAGAATAAATTTTATGAACAAAGCTGATCTGATTTTAGCAGTCGCCGAAGAGGCCGATCTTTCCAAACGTCAAGCCGAGGCCGCCGTCGAAGCTTTATTAAAGCTCGTCGAGAAAGCTCTCGTTAAAAATGAATCCGTCAAACTTTCAGGTTTTGGCGTATTTGAAAACAAAAAACGTGCCGCTCGCACTGGCACAAATCCAACTTCCGGTAAGAAGATTCAAATTCCGGCAAGCAACACCGTTTCATTTAAGCCTTCAAAATCTTTAAAAGAAAAGGTTAACTAGTCTTAACAAGCAAAGGAAAGGTTGGCATAAGCCGACCTTTTTTTATTGTCATTTTTTGTATACAATTTATCCATGGATAAAAACATTTTCATTAACTTAGCCAAACTATTCGAAAAGAATGGGTTTTCTCTTTATATGATCGGTGGTACTTCACGCGATTATTTACTTGAAAGAAAAGTATTGGATTATGATTTTGTCACCGACGCGACCCCAGAAGAGATGAATCTTTTTCTTGAAAGCGCTGATTTTACTTTTGCAAAATTTGGAACTATACGGATTAATTATAGTAATCAGAAAATCGATATTGTCACAATGAGAGTGGAAGGTGATTATGTTGATTTTCGTCATCCGAAAACTATTCATTATGTTCGCGATATTAAATTGGATTACGTCCGGCGTGATTTCACTATAAACGCAATTTATATTGATAAAAATTTTGCTGTTTATGATTTCGCTGATGGATTGCAAGATTTGAAAGACGGAATTATTCGTTTTATCGGCGAACCGGAAAAACGTGTTACTGAAGACCCGCTTCGCATATTAAGGGCCGAAAGATTTGCCAAGAAACTCAATTTTGTCATTGAAGAAAAAACTCTTGCCGCCATCAATAAACATCGCTCATTATTATCAAAACTAAGTCCCGATAAGGTGCGAGAAGAAGAAAACAAACAAAAGTGATGTCGGAAAACACGCTTAGCGTGGTATCATATTTTTACGTAAAGGAGCGCTATGGATATTATTTCAATGGAAGCCCTAGACTTCCGCTATCTATTAATTGAACATTATAAAAAAATCGGACTTGATGAAAATGAACTATCGGTCGTTTTAGTCATTGATCATTTACTTGAACAAAAAAATAAATTCATAACCGCTGATTTATTAGGCCTTCGCATGACGTTAAAAACTGATGTCATTGATAAGATTTTAGTCCGTTTAATTACGCGTGGTCTCCTCGAATATGAAACGACGAGCAAGAACATGAAAACGTCTTTAAAACCTCTACGTGCAAAACTCTATAAGGAGTTTCAACTTTCGCTAGCGAAAGAACAAGAATTAAATTCTTCGACAACACGGAATGCCTCACTTAAAAATATTTACGAAGTATTTGAAAAAGAACTAAACCGCACGCTCTCTCCGCTTGAATTCTCTATTATTAATGAGTGGATTAATTTTGGGTATAGCGATGAAATGATTATCAACGCTCTTAAAGAAGCAATTAGCAAAAACAAACATTCTTTAAGATCAATTGATAAAATTCTTCTTCAATGGCAAACGCGCGATGATATGGAAAAAGAAGGTTATAGCGCTGTTAGTGAGAAGTGGAATAAAGATATTGAGCAAACAATTAAAATCGCCAAGACCAAATGGGTCGATGACGATGAAAAATAGCGATAAAATCAAACTTTTTAAAACTTTTTTAGATGATAATTTTCCTAATGCACAGTGTGCTCTTGCTTATCAAAAAGATTATGAACTTGTGATAGCTGTTGTCTTAAGTGCGCAAACAACAGACAAAGCCGTTAACCTTGTTACTCCGAAACTATTTTCGAGGTTTGACAGTCTTGAAAAACTCATGCGTGCTCCCTTACCTGAGATTGAAGAAGCAATTCGTTCAATTGGCTTATATCGAAATAAAGCTCTTAGCCTCAAAGGCATAGCAACAATGCTTGCTGATGAATTTCAAGGAAGAGTTCCTGTAGATAGTGAAAGCCTTCTTCGCCTGCCAGGAGTAGGAAATAAAACTCGTAATGTCATACAGGCCGAACTCTTTCATATCCCGTCAATGGCGGTTGATACACATGTTGAACGCATTTCTAAAAGAATGGGTTTTGCAAAAGAACAAGATACACCCGATCAAGTTGAAATCAAACTTAGAAAGCTGATCAAGCTAGAAGAATTAATTAAAACAAACCACCAAATAATTATTTTTGGAAGAGAGATATGTCATGCTCGCAGCCCACAATGTATTAAGTGTGGTTTATCTGGTGTTTGTAAGTATTTTTCAAAAATAAACTGAGTCGATAACTTCCAAGTAAAAAAGTCTTGGAATATAACTTTCTTTTATTAAATGTCCATTCCTTTTTACATCATGATAAGGAATCGATTTGCGCTTTTCGCCTTTAAATGCTTCGATAACAAAACTCGCATCGAGTAAAAATGTTTCGCCAAAAGCTTCAAATCGGATAACAAAAAAGGCAATTCCCCCGTGTTTTAAGACTCTTTTTAAATGTTGTATCTGATGAAGAGTAATGTTGGACAAGGGAAAAGAAGTACGCAATTTAGTGCTCTTTGCCTCAAAATCTAGATATTTGCCGCGATAAACACCGTTATAGTCAGTTGTTGACTGTTTTTCAAAATAGGCGTTTGTAATTATTGCTCCGCGACTGTAATCAACCTTTACGACGTTGATAGGAGTGGGGCGTTTTGTAATGACGGCAATGTCTTTGTCAATATAGTACTGATTTGAAATATTAATGTCTTCTTCAAGATTCATGCCGCGATTAGCGCTTGAAAGAACACGAGGTTTATTAACAACCTTTTCGTTTTTTGGTTTCGGACTTGAGCCGCCGGGATATCTAATCATTGTTAGCTAACGTATTCGCGAATCATTTCTTCATAATCTTCTGGGGTGACCGGTTCGCCCTTTGTCAACTTATTAATAAGCTTTGGAAGTGGAGAAGGTAACGACCTATTTTTAGCTAAGACTTTCTTATACTCTTGCGCTAATAAGTCAGGATTTTTATGCATCGCATCGTAAAGAAGGGCAAGATTACGCGCATCATCAAGCGGGTCATGTTTTATTCCATCGAATTCGATTGAGAATATTTTAAGTGAGTTATCAAGCGATAAGGAATTTCCTTTTTCGTCTTTGATATACCGGCTGATAAAAGCCGCTAGATCGAGATAATTTTCTTTTATAAACTTTGCATCTGTTTTATTTGCGTCAAGATTATGGCTGACGGTTTGACTAATGATACGTAGGTCATGATTGCCAAAAGTAATAAATAATGATTTAGAATATGAACGGCCAACGTATTTCTTAAAATCATCCATCGCTTTGCGATACGATACACCTTCTTTTTTCATCATCTCGTTAGTGATGCCGGTCAGTTGGACCACGACTTTTCCTACGTTATTCTTCGCAAGAACAAGACGTTTAAAACCGGGATAGGTTTTGCGGATTGTTCCTTCTTTTGATAAAACGACATGGACGGCGCCTATGGCGATCATCTCATGAGAAAATTGAGTTCCCTCTAAGTCCAGAAAGACGAGATGTCGACGGCCACGAATTGCTTTTTTTAACTCATTCATATAATTCGCAAATAGTATACCACTCTCGTATTAATAAACATAGGGGAAAAAGGAAGATTTAGCGTTTAATTTAATTGTATTTGGTCCCCATCTTTAATATAATTAAAAAAAGAGGAAGATATCATGGATTTTAAAGTCAAATTAACCGTTAAAGCCATTATAAACAAGCCCTTTTCAAAAGATGTTAAAGGTTATGATGCCCTTGAAGTCGATAAATTCCTCGATCAAGTCGCTCTCGACTACATGAGTTTTGAAAAAGTTCTCTCTGAGCGAGAAAAATACATTGCTGACCTCGAAACATTAATCAAAAAGCATCGCGATTCGATATCTTCACTTGAGATTGAAAATGCAAAGTATCGGAAGCGGTTTGAAAACATCAAAGATGAGGGAAAAGTGTCTGTCCAAAACGTCGAATACATCCGTCGAATTAACGTTTTGGAAAAAGAATTGTATCGTTTAGGCAAAGACCCATCTAAAATTAAATAGCACCGACCTCGATAACTGCTGGTTATTCCAGAGGAAAGTCCATGCTCGCACTGGCTGTGATGCCAGTAGTGATTGCGCTAGCGGAAAAAATAACGCTAGGTATGCGGGAGCGCATAACGGCGG
>JBAYBO010000035.1:0-10719 GCA_041669225.1 Bacilli bacterium
CCCGGAAACGGATACAGTACTAGCTTGGTCTACTGGTTCAAATACGAACCTATCACCTGGCGAGTTCTTGACGTTATAAACGATGAAGCCTTCTTAATGGCAGACCTCGTTCTTGATTCTCAAAATTATCATTATTCAGATGATGGTAGAACAGTTGGCGGTTCAACCGTCTATTCGAATAATTATGAACATTCTCATATTCGTTCATGGTTAAATGATAATTTCTATAACACAGCCTTTTCTTTAAATGAAAAAGAGCAAATTATCAACACAACAGTAGAAAATAGTACAATCTCCACTGGTTATGATAGCAACGAATATGCATGTACTAATACAAGTGATAAAGTATTTCTACTAAGTTATGCGGAAGCCACAAGTACGGCTTACGAATTGAATATAAATTCCTCAAGAATGCTTCAACCAAGTGCATACGCTCAATCTCAAGGCGCTAACAGTTTCTGGTGGCTTCGTTCGCCGCATAACACCTACGATGGTGGCGCGAAGTACGTGAACAATAATGGTGATATCCACGATAGCGGATATGTCATTATCACCTACTTCGGTATCGTCCCCGCTTTGTGGATTCTATTTTAAGGAAATCATAATTTGCGCATCGAATCATAAATATTAAATAATGAGTGATGTAATAACGGATAGTTCAATAATATTCGGTCCAATCTATTAAAGTATCGTAAAGAAATATAACCCATCAAGATTTTTCAAATTTTTTCTACATATCGAACAATAAAGAACGACCGCATCAGGCGTATCTACTCACGGTTGACCGAAATTCATATTTCTACCAAGATGGAATTCTCTCTCTTTTCTTATTGCAAAAGAGTAGGTTTATTAACATTTGCCCTTTTTATATAGTGGTGATGCAAGGAAATAGCTAAATGACAGTCGCTGAAATTAAAGAGAACATTGAGCAACAAAAACTCCCCACTTATTCAAAAGGTGAAGAGCGTTTTCATTATATAAGTCATGCAGTCGGCATCGCGCTTGGTTTCATTTGTCTTGGTTCTTTTATTGCGCTTGCAATTTTATTTAACTATAACATCTGGGAAACGTTCTCATTAATCTTCTTTTCCGTTTCGATGATCACTTTATATGCAACTTCAACTATTTATCATGCGATTTCACCCAAGAGCATTTGGAAAAAACTTTTCCGACTGCTTGACCATAACATTATTTATTTATTAATTGCCGGTAGTTATGCCCCAATCTGCGCTTTTGCTTTCAAAGGAACGAATTATGGTTTGATCATCATGAGTGTTCAAATATTTGGTCTTTTGGCCGGAACAATTATGAATATGATAAGCCTAAGCGGAAAAGTCACATCAGTCGTTACTGTTATCTTATATGTAGTGATGGGTTGGTTTCTCTTCATTTTTTACCCCGCGATGAGCCTTATTCCTTTAACAATTATGCTCTTTCTTTTGTTTGGGGGTATTTCTTACACCGTTGGTGTTATCTTTTATGCCGTTGGCCATAAAATAAAGTGGATGCACGGCATCTTTCATCTTTTTGTTTTAGTTGGCACGATTTTACAACTCGTGGGCATTCTTCTCCTTATTATTTAGAAATCAATAGTAACAATGATTCCCTGATGGCTTTTCTTACCTTTTGCTTTTGCGTTGTCGTATTATGAATACGAAAATAAATGGGATTGTGCTAAAATTACCAATGTTACCAACGTATGGAAGAAATTAAACTCGGGTCTCCGATTCACGAAAAGAAAAAAGGCGGCAAACACCGGTATCTCATTTATCTTTTTCTTATTATTATCGTTACTACTTTAGCCATCTTTTTATCTTTAAAAGATAATTTTGCTGAAACCGCTCTTGCTTTACGCACGAGTGATTGGAAAATATTACTACTAATTATTGGTATGGTCATATCTAGCTATTTTATTGATGGCTTAATTATTTTTGTTTTTGCGCGACTATATACGCGAAGATATAAATATCATCAAGGCCTGGCGACTTCGATGGTTGGCGCATTTTTTAGCGCTGTTACTCCTTCGGCTTCCGGAGGACAGATCATGCAAGTGTATACAATGCGCAAACAAGGTGTTGAACCATCAAATGGCGCTTCGATCATGGTGATGGCTTTCATTCTTTATCAAATCGTCTTAGTTATTTTAGGAGCGGTAGCCGTTTCGATTAAATGGCCGCTTCTTTCGAGTATGGCAAATTTTAATATCGAACTTGGCAGTCTTTCAATAAAAGAGATTCCAGTTATAGTATTTACGATATTGGGGTTCGTTATTAACTTGTCTGTCATCTTGCTTTTGGTTTTGATGTCTTATTCACATAAATTTCATAACCTTATCATGCATTACGGAATTGGTTTACTTAGTAGGTTAAAAATCGTTAAAAACCCCGATCATTTAAGAGAATCACTGCGAATTCAGGTTGAAAACTTCAAAATTGAACTTCGCCGTCTACAGTCAAATATTCCCGTTACAATCCTGATTATGTTTCTTTTTACTTTGTCGATTGTTAGTAAATATTCGATTCCATGGCTTGCCGGTATTGCTTTAAACGCCTATAACGACACAGTTACTGGTGCACTTTCTTTTACTGGATTCTGGGATGGTGTTTTCTTATCAAGTTATCATCAGATGATTACCGGCCTCATTCCCTTGCCGGGATCGGCTGGTGTCAGTGAATATTTCTTTCTTATTATTTTTAATGGATTTTATGATACGTATGCAAATACGATTGCCGCTCAAATCATATGGCGGACCGCAACTTTTCATCTCGTTATTTTATTCGCCGGCTTAGTTACGGCTTTCTACCGTTCTTCTCCGAAGGAACATCTCGAAAGAGCCGACCGTCAAACATTTATCGATTTGCAACTTCAAACTTATGAGGAAAGAAAACGCAGTGCCGATACTTTGTACGAGACGGCTCGACTTTCGCGTAAAGAAGTGCAAAATAAGTTACGTAGTCTAAGCAAGATGTTAACTTCTGGAAAAAAGAGTGACGAAATTGAGGAAGCTCTAGGTGAGGAAGTGATGCTTCGTACGGAAAAACAAAAACCGACGAAAAATAAAGCGTCGCCCACTAAGAAAAAACCAACATCTAAGAAAAAGAAACCGCTCACCAAGAAGAAGAGTGATGAACCTTGGGACAGCATTGAAATTAAGTAATAAATAAATATGAATATAGCACTTTTTTCCGATACTTATCCCCCAGAAATAAACGGCGTTGCCACTTCAACTCGTTCGCTTTTTAATGCCTTGGTGACAAATAGTCACCAGGTCTTAGTCATCACGACTAATCCGACAAGCAAGGAAGTTACATATATTGATGGTATTTTGCGTATTCCTGGAGCAGAGTTAAAAAAACTATATGGTTACCGGATGTCATGGATTTATAACTCCAAAGCGATGAAAATCATTCGTGCCTTTCAACCTGATGTCGTTCACATTCAAACTGATGCTGGAATCGGAGCTTTTGGTCATATCGTCACCAGACTTTTAAAACTTCCAAAAGTATATACGTATCATACTATGTATGAAGATTATACCCATTATGCGACGAAAGGCTATTTTGACCGTTTCGCTAAAAGTGCGGTGAGAACCTTTACAAAAAGCATCATTTCCGGTGTTGACGAATTCATAATTCCTAGCGTCAAGACCAAAGATTATATGCGTTATATCGGTGTTGATACTTATATTAATGTTGTACCAACGGGCACGGATTTTTCTAAGTTTTCAATGAAACACATCGATCAAACAAGACTAGATGCCTTGATGAAAAAATATCGACCTGATCCAAGTATTACAACTTTATTAGTCTTAGGACGCGTTGCTAAAGAGAAAAGCATCGATATTTGCTTGAAGTCTTATGCCGCTTTTTTGAAAACCAAACCGCGAAGAAAGACGCAGTTACTCATTGTCGGGGGCGGTCCAGCCCTTGAAGAACTACGGATGCTGGCTGAAGAATTGGGCATTTCACAATCAACAACCTTTGTCGGAAGAGTCTCCCCTGATGATGTTCAGTATTTCTATCGTCTTGGTGATTACTTTTTGTGTGCTTCCCTAAGCGAGACTCAAGGCCTGACCTTTATGGAATCGATGGCCTCTGACCTATTGGTCATCACTCGCTATGATACTAACCTCATCGGTGTGATAAATGATGGCGAGACTGGCTTCTTTTATCAAGGCCCCGATGATTTTCCACAAGTGTTTGAAAAAGTATTAGCGCTTCCTAAAACAAAAGTTAAAGCGATTGTTAAGAAAGCTAAAGACGGGATCAAACCTTATTCAATCGAGACTTTTTATCAAAATATCATAAAGGTGTATCGGCGTGCGATTAGAAAAAAGTGGTAATGAGATTTTAAAAATTAAAATTGGCAAAGCGAAAGTAACGCTTGTTTTGGGCAACGAAGAAATAAAAATAAGTCCAGATACATACACTGATTTCCGTCTTTATGCTGGTAAAATACTATCAAGCGATGAGTTACACCAAATCAAAAACCGCGATGAGATTGATAAGTTGTTAAAAAGTGCGTTAGTGTCAGTTACCAAAGGTCATCCAACCAAGAAAGTCTTAATCACGAAGCTCGAAGCCAAAGGCGCGAATAAAATCCAAATCGATAAAATTATCGATATCTTGACAAAAAGTGGTCTTATCGATGATAAGCAATTTGTAAATGACTATTTAGAATACGCGAAAAATAAGGGTTATGGTCAAGAGCGAATTATTCAAGGATTATACGAAAAAGGCGTGCCTGGATATCTAATAAAAACCCTCGATTTCAAATATGAGGAGGAGCTTAAGCGTGCGACGTTAATGCTTTCTAGTCTGGAAGCTAAATTTAAGCGCTATGATTATGTGCAACGAAGAAAGCGTATCTATGACTCGTTGATGAGGCTAGGTTATTCCTCAAGGATTGCGATAAAAGTCATGGAAAAAATTAAAAAGGGTGATGAAAAGATAGAAGCTGATGCCCTTATAAGAGATTACGCTTTGGCAAAGCGGATGAATTTCGGGAATAACCGCCAGAAGACAATGAACTTTCTACTTTCAAAAGGCTATCGATATAAAGACATAATAAATATTATGGAGGAGGACAAAATCGATGAAATGGATTAAAGAACTGCAAGAAGGCGATCTAATTCGTGGAGCACTTTTAGTCGTTAATGCCAATAAGGGAATTACGAATAACGGTTTAGCTTATATGAATATCACCCTGCAAGACAAAACCGGAACAATTGAAGCGAAGAAATGGGACTTAAGTGAGGAAGATTCAAATATTATTAGCGTGGGAAACGTCATCTATCTTGATGGCGATGTCCTCAACTATCGCGATAATCTCCAAGTGAAAATTCGCAGTGTCAATCAAGTAAATGAAGGTGAATTTGATATCACCCGCTTTACAATGTCTTCGCCCATTCCACTTGAAGAATTAGAAAAACGCCTCGATGTTTATGTTAATTCATTAAAGGATTCGGATGTCGTATTAATTACGAGAACATTAGTTAATAAATATTATAAAAGTTATGTTACCTACCCTGCCGCGGTCAGAAATCATCATGAGTTTGCTTCCGGTCTTCTCCATCACACGGTGCAAATGGCCGATCTCGGTGAAGCTATCGCCAAGTTATATCCAAGTGTTGACCGCGATATGTTAATTGCCGGCATCATTCTTCATGATCTTGGTAAAACTCTAGAACTTAGTGGACCGATTATTCCTAAATATACTCTTGATGGGAAACTTCTCGGTCACATTTCAATTACGCACGCCGAAATTCAAAAAACCGTCGAACAATTAAAAATCGACAGCGAAGTGTCAACCCTTCTATCGCACATGGTACTCTCTCATCATGGTAAATTTGAATATGGTTCACCGGTTTTGCCATTGACTAGAGAAGCATATTTACTAAGCGTGATTGATGATCTTGATGCAAAAATGATGATTCTTGATAAAGCTTATGATCAGACGCCAGAAGGCGAGTTTTCAAGTCGTATTTATGCGATGGATGATCGTTCCTTTTATAAGCCGAAGAAAAAATAAAAAATCCGCAAAAAGCGAATATTATTGAATTATTGTGTTCTTTTTAGATTGATTTTGTCGATTGTTTATCAATATACATACGGTCATCGATAATTTCTAAAAAGCGTGTTGGAGTTATGCCTTCTTCTTTACTGAATAAGGCTGAACCAATTCCAAAATCAATTGCATGAGCATGGCCCTCACGAGAGTTATATTCCTGACAAGCTTGGCGAATTCTATTTTTATATTCTTCAATCTCTTCCTCGCTATTTAAATCGATGATTAAAACAAATTCATCACCGCCAAAACGAGCGAGATAATCTTGTTTTTTGGTCGTATCAATAAGCATGTTGGCAACATCGATTAAAACTTTATCACCAAAGGAATGACCATACTTGTCATTAATGTTTTTAAAATTATTGATATCAAGCATGAAACCAGCAAACTTATCGCCATTGCGTAACCTTCTAATTTTTAATTCAACATACTTGATTAAATTGCGCCGATTACATAAGCCCGTAAGGAAATCAGTTACCGCAAACTGATGTTGAATATCTAAAACGATAATGATAAATGAAGCTACGACACCCATTAGGGAAATTGAATATCCGGCAAAAAAATATTGAATGATAATTGCGATAATGGGAATAAGACTGAAATTTAAGAATGTTAAAGGGTTGCGACGGCGGTGCATGGTATTCCAGTTCGAAAAGATAACGACTAATGAAACTAAAAAAGGAATAAGTAAAATAATAGTGTAAACAAAATATAGAGGCCCGAAGTGAAAATCATGTTCGGCTATCGAATAATAAATGTTTGAATCTGGGAAAACAGATATAATGGCAATAATGCCATTAAGTACAAAAATAACCGAAGTGACTATGACAATAATAAACCTTTTAATAACTATTTTTGTCACATAGCAGGTATACAAAAACCACAAAAAACCAAGGAGAGGAAGAAGAATTGTTCCTATCGTAATCATCACATCACATAGCAGATCGTTATACAATCCGAGTGAATGATTTAGACGCATGATGGCGTCAACAATTAACAGCAGCCCAGCTAGAAGAAACATGTACTTAATTGTCCGATGAGCGAAATCGCCTTTTGTCAGTTGCCGGCGAATGAAGCAAAAAGCCGCGACGAGAATCGTGATTAGGAATATGTTGTTCAATACCGCTGTAAATGGTTCCATTTTTTTCTTGATGTAGCGCTAAGTCCTCTTACGGATTCATGCTGTATCCCCCGACCAAGAATGTATTTTTTTGAATTTTCATTAAGAAATGAAAGATACGTATATGTGGAGACATAATAGCATATATCAATAAATTGGTAGAATTATTTTTGCTCATCTAGGCATATATAATGTATATATGGTACAAATAATTTGATTACATCAATACTTTTCATTTTCCGCTACTATTTTTTTCTTTCTCTTCAGCAATGAATTTCCCTCGTTAGTATTGGTATTAGAAAAAAAGTTCTCATGTAAGCGCATGAAATATTGACAGGAAATATATTTATCTATACTATGAAGTCTAGAAAAAGGCAAAACTAGAGCGATCTAGTGACGCAAAGCTATAGGGTCTTAATTAAAAAATTAAGGTAGCCAGTTACCTACTTGATGGAAAGAGGTAAAGTGGCTATTTTTTAGTCGCTAAGCGAGGATGAAAAACAGACATAAGCTCATTTTAACAAGCGCAGTAACTCTTTTTGCCAGTGCCGGCTTAATCGTTGGTATCGCTTTTGCCTGGATAAATCTAAGCAGCAATATCGATTCGATTACTCTTGTTGCCGGTCGGGCTGAGGCTAAAGTAAATGGCTATATGTTCAAGCGGCAGCATAACGGTCTTTCAACCTTTGTCAACCCCACCCCTAATAAAGTTGCTCAACAGCTTCCTGTTTCGAGCAATGTATTGATTTTTACTTTTGCTGATACGACTGGAAATTTATTTAGTGATTTCGATTTTGACGATTTGTACTATGACGAAAATAGCCTGAATGCATCGGCAATTCCTTCTTATTATGTTGAACTTCAAGTTCAAACAATTGTCGAGCAATCATATATTCGCATCGCACTATGGCTTGATGATTACGAAGGCGGTGAAACGGAACCGGATTTCAGCGACTTTGATTATCGCTACCACATTGTTGATAATAATATCGAAGATCCAATTACTTATGCCACACCATTGAGTGTTTCTTTATTAAATTCTAAAACCCTTAACAGCATTCAAGATAGTTTCAATCCTTCAACGGGCATTTCAATTAGCGATGGCGTTAACAGTTATATGGAAATTACAATTCCGCCTACGCAGTTAGACTTTTATAGCAATAACTTTGCACAAAGTGCAGTAATCGAAATTACTCCCGATCCAATAGCTTTATCTTTCTTTTTAAAAGAAACGAACGAACTCGTTAATAATGAGCAAACACTAGGATGCCGCCTGGCGATAAGTTTTGAGTTTTCACTTATTCCCTTTGGAGCATAACAATGAAAAAGCGCATTACTTTAGCAATTTATCTCGTCTCGAGCATTGTTGTTGGAACGGCGACGGCAGTCAGTCTTTCTTATGCTTCGTATGTTTATAACAGTCGTTATCAAACGCCGGTTGAATTTAACTCTGGTATCTTAAACGAATACTTCGAAAGTGGCGATGGCACATCATCGTATCCATATTCGATTCGCTATCCCCAACAATTAAGAAATTTACAAAAATTAAATGTTCTCGGCGTCTTTAGTGAAAACACATATTTCAAACTTGACGATAACATTCCCGCTGGCGGGATGGATTGGGATAGTGTTGATCTTCTGCCTATAGGCAGCGAAGATTATCCATTTTATAGTCAATTTAATGGAAACGGTAAACGAATCAATAATCTTTCTGTAACTGGTTCACAAACGAATGATATTGGCATGTTTGGTTATGTGGCGATGGGGAGCAGAGTGGAAAACTTTCTCCTATCTTCACCGATAGTTCGCGTAACCGCGGATAATAATCCGTCCGCTCTTTCAAACATGAATCCATTTGCGCAAGTGTTTGCCAACCCCCTCAATAATCTTGCAGCGACTTTAGGCTTAAATCTGACGCAAAAATCAGGATCAGTTCCCGCCTTTTTCACAACGACAATGTCAACGATTAGTGCAGGTGGCACAACTTACAGTATTTACTATAAAAGTACAAATGAAAATCTCCTCACATACCAAAACAACCGCTGGGAAGTGCAAGTTCCCGTTGATGGTGAAGAAGGAAAATTTTATCCTGTCCAATTATCCGCGAGAGTTTACGGCGTCTATCAAAACAAAATTATTTCTTACACGTTAGAAAGATGGCATATAAATGTTACTTTTGATGGAAATATTAATATTGCCAATCCTGACAACGATATTAATATTGGTTACTGGAAAACTTTAAATGCCGCGACCGGTGAAGGACTCGGTCCGCATAAGACTTATGTTGGTTTTTTTATCGGTCACCTTGACGGCGAAGCTTATTTTCTTGGTCTATATGGCGGAACAAGTAGCAGTACGACGAGTAATGCTAAATTAATCGTCCAGGGTCGCCCTGTCAGTTCTTTTTCTTCACTGATTGGCCGGACCTTAAATGATAATCTCAAAGACGATGCGAATGGCACATTCGCGAGTCGCGATTTTGATTTTGACTACATCATTGACAACACAACCTATCCATCTGACCCCGCTATTTTTACTTTGCCGAGTGAACCGACATCAAGCAATGGGGTTAATACGTATATGACGACGATTAATAATCGTTCACGTTCACTTTCAAACTATTACTCATTAACAAATGATGAACTAGATTACATGCGTTTTTATCCTTCCTTATCTAATGCATCAACAACTTACTACACAGGCGAATTTGATCAATATAATAATGAAATACAAATAACACAAGATGCCTTATCTTTAGATAACAAGCCACTGTCGGCCCATGTTTTTAATAAACCATGGTTATACGTATGGAGAGAACAGAATAACTTTTTCTTAAGAAATGGTATATGGATGTATTTGAGTGCTCCTTCGGCAACCGGTTGGGGCGGGTTTTTCTCGCGAAAAACAAATCGATATGAAGCAAAAATTAGGGTCACTTATGTGGCTTCTGGCGATCAAGGTAATAATTTCCAGTTTCTTTTTAATGGTTGGAATCCGAGCGCAGCTGGTATTCCTGCGATTAGTGAGCACGTCGCCTATTCGCATTGGCGAAACCTTACGACACTAACAGACGATGATAGCAACCCTATTTATAATCCGAATGATTATCCGATTATTCAACTTGATGATAACGATGACCCGATTGTTAATCGTGTCGTCGAGCACGAAATTTCTTTTGAACTCAATCTAAATAAGATTTCTCTTTCAACCGATTACCATTTAATGTTGGGGATGGGTGTTGGCTCAGCCCTTGACGGGAGCGACAGCGATTGGACCGTCAATTCCTCAAATCAGTATTTCTTCTCTAATGAAAAATTTTCTAAAGTTGGCAATTTCACCTTAAGAATTTTGAAACTTGATTTATTCTTTACTTCTTTAGACGGACAATATAGCCGCCAGATGACGAATGTCGACTATTTATACTCGATTCCTACCTTTTCTAGTGAAATATGGAGTAATTGGAACAAACCAAGCGAAACACGGATTTGCTTTGATGTTGGGAATGGCATCTTATCACCGGGTGTCAATGCAAC
>JBAYBO010000036.1:0-10672 GCA_041669225.1 Bacilli bacterium
TGAAAAGCAAATACAAAAAGAACTCGTCGAGATTGTTAATGGTCAAAACGAGGAACGTCTTTTTCTTCAGTATCAGCCAATTATTGATTTAAAAAGAAACAAAGTGTGTAGTTTTGAAGCGTTAGTAAGACTAAGAAGTGATGTTTTGGGTGTTGTTCCGCCCCTTGATTTTATTTCTTTGATGGAAAGAACAAAACTCATCATTCCGATTGGTGATATGATTATTCGGAAATCCCTTCTTTTCTTAAAGAAAATCCATGATCTTGGATATGAAGATATGTCAGTATCGATTAATGTCTCGGCCATTCAACTGCTTGAAGAGCATTTTACAAAAAAGTTTTTGATCATCATTAATGAAATAGGTGTTAATCCCGATAAGATTTGGGTGGAATTAACCGAATCGTTATTTGCTTCAAACTATCAAGATATCAATTCGGTTCTCGGACGATTAATGGAAAACGGAGTGCGAGTCGCGATTGATGACTTCGGCACGGGCTTTTCTTCGCTTTATCGTCTGTTGGCAATTAACATTAACTGTATTAAAATCGACAAAGCTTTTATGGATGGCATTGAATTAATTAAGATTGACGAGGCTATCACGAAAGACATTATTTCTTTGGGGCAGAAACTTCGCTATGTGGTAGTTGCTGAAGGCGTGGAAAGTCAAATTCAAAGAGACTACCTCGTCTCTTATGGTTGCGATCGCGCGCAAGGTTATTTCTTTAGTAAACCGCTTAACGAAGAAGATGCAATTCCGTTTGTCATAAAATTTAATCAGTAAAAAAGCAGGGGTGCCCCAATTTTTTAAACGAACAAGGTTTGAGATTACAAACCTTTTTTTATTTCGGTCGCCAGCATCGGAAGATTTAACTCTGAGAGGCGTCGGTTTTTAAGCATTGTGATTTGGAAGCCTTCGTCAGCGATGTAACGAGGAATGACATGGACGTGGAAGTGCAATATGGCTTGTCCAGCCCCCTTATTAACATTAGTAAGAATATTAACCCCTTTGGCTCCTAACATCGTTATATCGGCCTGGGCGACGCGTTGAGCGACATCCATAACCTTATGCATAATCGATTTCGGCGTTGACACATAATTGGAATAGTGGCGTTTAGGAATAACTAGGGCATGACCAGGTGTCACCTGCGAAATATCAAGAAAAGCTATAACATCATTATCCTCATAAATTTTCGTGGCCGAGATTTCGCCACGGACGATTTTGCAAAAAACACAATCAAGATTGTTCATAATTAACCTCCAAAGATAACAAAGGAGGACGTTTCCATCCTCCTTATATTATAGTTTTTAGTGCCTAATCTATCAATCTTCATCATCGAATAAGTCAGGGAATTGGTCCTTGAAGTACTCGTAAATGGTTGAATCGTGATATATCACGCTGTAAAGCTTAATGTAAGATTCGTAAGCATTATTAATGTAGGAATCTTTGGCCGACAAGACGTGTGTGACTTCTTTAGCGATGTCTTCACGTTCGAGAGTCGGGTAACTGTTATCGCTTAAGCGCGATAGTTTTGAAGTTGAAACGGCTTCTTTAACTTTGATGATGTAATAGGTCGAACTGGAGATGTCATAGATAACAAAGTTATCTTTGCGGACATCGGTTCCTTGTTCGGAAATTGTCGGTGTCAAATAGTATTCGCCACGGAGATTACGGACGTATTGACCAGACTCATAGTTATGAGTGGCACCTTCTTCTTCAATGCTATCAACTTCGTTGGCAACATTAATGTTAAATAGACGTGAGCGAATAGCTTCAGGAAGTTCGCTGAGACCGCCGCTTTTAACATACCAACCATCATTGGAGTAGTCTTCAAGTCTTAACGAATCAGACTTAATTTCCAAACCAACTTGTTTGGTATAGGTGTTGCTGTTTGTGAAATCAGCTTCGATTCCGGCATCGTTTGTAAAACGGTTATCAGTAATTTTTAGATAATCTTTGGCGATTGACCCGAATCGGGTTTGCGGATAGTAGTTGGCGGAAGCATCGAGTTGAGCTAAAACATCGGGATCGCTAACTGCTACGCTTGTACCCGGGAAAGCTTCATCAAGTAAAGCAACAGCGTCAGTGGAAAGGTCAATACCTCTCCAGGCGTTAGCTAGAACATCAAAATCAACATCATTAGTAGCGTTTACATCAAGGATGTACTTGTCGACAAAAGCATTGATTAATGATTTAGCTGCGCTTGGGTAAGAATCGTTATTAACGATTTTAATATATTCAACTTCACGGGCGTATGTACGACCAAGAGATGAATAGTTCGTGTCGTATAAGAATTGTTCAACGAGTTTTTCGCGATACAAGCGCGGAAGAACGCCGCGAGCAATGTAATCGTCATAGCGGTCGATATGTACGTAATTGACGATGTCTTCGACTTCAACATCAGGAGTAATTAAGACATCTTCGTGCCAAACAGTCGCGTCTTCAAATACGCCTTCGATATCATAGAGATCTCCAGCTAGGCTGACGGCATATTTTTCTTCGTTAAAACGGCTACGTTCTGAATATGAACCACCAGTCGCAGCATTATGGAAAACTTCTTTGATTCGATAATCCATTGTATCTCTGAAATGAACCAAACGCGCGAATTCATTGGCAACTTTTTCGCCTTCGGCGTCATCTTCGTCGCTGTACACATTAGCGTGCGCTTCAATGAAAGTACGAACTTCTAAAGCAGTTTCGTCTTTAGCAACTAGTTCTTCAACTACTTCAAAAGAACCAAACTGATCAGCGGCGATAACATACATCATGTCATCAAGAACCTTTTTAGGATTCTCGCTGGAACTAGTTAATGAATCGTAAATAAGTGACATGATGTTTTGATAGACGTCAGTCTTGCTGCCGTCGTCATTAATGATAATTGGATCTTCATAAAATTTCGGAAGAGCCGTGACCTCATTGCATGAGGAAAGAACGAAAGTTGAGGCAGCGACGAGCGTTAGGAATAATCCTTTTTTCTTATTTGTCATAGTAGCATGCCCCCTCTTTAGCCCACAATTCTGTAGTTTTAGATGTGCTTTGATATTGAATTGCACACGTTTCACTCAGTAATTTATCGGATGCGCGAACTGCTTTTTGTTGTTCAAGGAATTCAACATAAGTTTCCCATGTTTTTTCCCAAGAAACTCTCGTATTATAGTCAGCTTCGTTGCGCGTGGCGTTAATCCAGTTTTCAATTGCGTCTTTTAAGTCAATCGTGACTGCTTCACCTTGACTATTAACATAAGAAATTGGCTCGCCGAATTTGATATATGGATTACCCGTATCAGCGTTAATTGTTGTTAATAATTTTTCGTAAATAAAATATTTGAGGTTGGAATCAAAGCCTTTGATTTCGCCTTCGACTGACTCGGCGCGACTCTTATAATCCTTGATTTGTTGATCGAGGAAATTAACATATGTTGGTTTGTAGTTATTGGCGCCTTCAACGTATTCAGGATCAGCTGAGACGTAGGTTGGATAATCTTTTTGACCAGGATACTTGGTGGTGTAGTATTCACCTAGCGATACATTGTTTGATGAATCATCAAAGGCGCTTCTTTCCACAACGATGAAATGGAAACCTTGGTAACCGGTATCACCGCTCGTGCCACCGCGAACAGCAAGAACAACTTTGCCATCTTTGGTCGTTAATACTTTATCGTTTTCGTCCACAATGGTGTCACCGTTAACATCGATGCCGAGCCCAGGGACATTTTTAAATCCCGACATTGCCCCATAGGTAGCGTTATACGCACCATTGAAGTTTTCGTTTTCGATTTTCTTGTTATCGGCGCTCAGTGTGCCGGCGACAAGTGAGTTAGGCGTGATGACAGAAATGTCATGACGATTAAAATACTTATTAAAGACAATGTTACGAGGATAGAAATATGGGTTATTATCGTTAACGATAAATGAATCATCATCCTTTGTAACATCGGAATAATCCTGAAGCTTTAAGAATGCTTCGTAAGGAATGGTACCGATTTTGTCCGAACCAGTTGCACTGACATAATCAGCACTCATTTCGTCAGTGATACCAAGGCCGGCTTTGGCTTCCGACAAATTCGAGCTATTATTGATTGCTTCATAAGCATAAACGCCAAGTTGAAATTCGTTGATAAACGATTTATTCTTGTGCATGATGCCAAGATCACCAAACTTTTCAGCTGAACCGGTATCCTCGGAATAAAGTTGAGCGAGTGAACCAAAAGTTTCGCTGCCAATGGCCAAGTTTTGACCGACGTTAGCAAGTTTTTTAGCTTCCGCCTCGGTTATTTCCGAGTTGTAGAGCGCGTTTGCGCCAGCGCTAACTTTGACGAGGATGTGGCGGACATGATAAGGAGCCATCTTTTCAAGATAACCGCTGAATTTCAAAGTATTTTCGGCAGCTTCTTTTTTCGCATCGCGAATGAAATCAATGTTTCTTTCGTAGAATTGATCTTCGAATTCTGTCGTCATTCTTTGATAAGCGAAATGTTCCCAAAGTTCATCTTCGTCTTCGACGCCATAAGTATCGAGTTGTTTCTCGAACTCTTCGTCATATTTTGTGCCATTGTCATCAGCGGCTGATTCCGCTTTTGATTTGACGCCTGCGACGTCATTGTCGGCACCCTTCTTAATATCTGGATAAGTGTCAATACCTCCGCCCTCTGAGTCATCGGTGATAAAGTAGTTGCGAACAAGAACTTTATATACCGAATCGAAGAGCGATGATGCACCACTGGTTGTTTGTAAATATGAATCAAACAATTCTTCTGCGGTGTAGTGATACTCTTGGCCGTTGGCGCCCGTATATGTTAAAACATGTCCGTCGCCGGAAAATGTTGGTCCATCACAAGCCGCCAAAGCAAAGGTACTGAGTAATCCAGCTACTATTCCGAGCGTAATTTTACTTTTTCTCATAAGTAGTTGTTTCCCTCCTAAGCCTGAACATAGCACGATTATTCTATTACATTAATATTATTAATACAATAACGAATTTATCAAAATAGTCTCTTAAACGACTAGAAATAAATGATTTAGTTTTTTGGATTTTTTAAAAAATCCGAAAATTGTTCGATTATGTCTTAAATAGTGTTATGCTCTTATCGTTACGTTTGAATACGTATATTATTTAATATACAATATGATAGATTTTAGGAGATGATAACATGGATGTTCTTAAAATAGTTAATCTCCACGTTAACGTGGAAGACAAAGAAATACTCAAAGGAGTAAGCCTCACCGCTTCGAGCGGAGAGACGATTGCTTTGCTCGGACCTAACGGCCACGGCAAATCAACTCTTTTGCAAGCGATTATGGGTAACCCTCGCTACAAGATAACGAGCGGACAAGTTTTCTTGAATGATCAGGATTTGTTAGCGATGTCTGTTGATGAGCGATCAAAAGCCGGTCTATTTTTGGGCATGCAGTATCCAAGCGAAGTTGCTGGTGTCGTTAACGCAGATTTTTTAAGAGCCTCGATTAACTCCAGGCGTCAGAAACCTTTATCCTTATTTCAGTTTTATCGTTTATTAGATTCAACGTACAAAAAGATGGGTATTCCTTTTGAGATGGCGAATCGTTCATTGAATGTCGGTTTTTCCGGCGGTGAAAAAAAGCGCAATGAGATTTTGCAGATGATTCTTCTCGAACCCCGTTTTGCTCTACTTGACGAGATTGACTCAGGTCTTGATATTGATGCGATGACAATTGTCGCGAATGCCATTAAAGAAGAACAGGAAAAGGGACGTGGTTTTTTAGTTGTATCGCATTACGCGAGACTTTATAACATGATCAATCTGACTCGAACTATAGTTATGGTTAACGGAAGAATTGTGGTCGAGGGCGGTCCCGAAGTAATTCAAAAGATTGATAAACACGGTTATGAGTGGATCAAAACCGAACTCAGTATCGACATCGAAAAAGAAGATCCGACAATGAGTTCGGTGTCAATCGGTGTGTGTGCCACTAAAGAGGCGATTCGTGATGGAAAATAACATCCGTCAAATTAATTTAAAAGAATGCCAAAATCAGGAACATGTCGTGGACTTCAACGAAGATTTTTCTGGTTTGGAAATAAATGTTGGCAAACGAGCAAATTTGGCATTGAACATCATTAATCTAGGCATAGCCAAAAATATGAAAATCGTTGCAAAAATCGAAGAAAATGGTGAGATATCAGCAGTGATGGCTGATTTTTCTAGCGGAAAGGGCAGCCTTGATGTGGATATAAATCTAGTCGGAATTAATGCAAAAGGTACTTGGCGTCTATCAGCGCTTTCGAGTAATAGAGATGATAAAAAATACGACGTTCATTTTAATCATCACGCCCAAAACACTTATGGACTTATGGATAACTATGGCGTGGCACGCGATTCATCACGCCTTGTCTTCAGTGGCGCCAACGAAATTTTTCGTGGGGCCAAACAAAGCAAAACGAAACAAAATGCAAAAATCATCGTCTTTGATGAAGGGGCGATTGCTAAAGCTAATCCTCGTTTAAATATTGATGAAAACGAAGTGGAAGCATCTCACGCAGCGGTTGTCGGCAAGCTAAGTGATGATCATCTTTTCTATTTAATGTCGCGAGGTTTGAACTTAAACGAGGCCAAGCGGTTAATCACCTATGGTTATCTGCTTCCTATTGCCAACTACTTTCATGATGATTCATTAAAAGAAAAAATTGCCAAGATTATTGAGGAACACGTATGAAAAAAATAGATCCCTATTCAATTAGAAATGATTTTCCGATGTTTAAAAATCAAGTCAAAATGCAAGGCAAACCACTTGTTTTTCTTGATAATGCTTCCACAACCTTTAAACCTTTTGTGGTTGGAAAAGCCGTTAACTTATATTTTGAATCTGAAACAGCAAATTCGCATCGCGGTGACTATGATTTATGTTATAACGTCGATGTTAAAGTTGACGAGACTAGAGCCTCCTTGGCGAAGTTTATTAACGCCGAAAAAAGAGAAATAATTTTCACTTCCGGAACCTCGATGTCAATTAATTTAATAGCCTACGGCTATGGAACTAAGTTTTTAACTAAAGATGATGAAATTCTAATTACACAAGCCGAGCATGCCAGCAACGTTTTACCATGGTTTAAAGTCGGTGAAATGACTGGATGCCAAATCAACTATATCCCGTTAAATGAAGACGGAAAACTTGTCCCGGAAAATCTTCGTAAAGTTATTAGCAAGAAAACAAAGATTATTGCCGTCGCTCACGTGACAAATGTTTTAGGTTTTATTGTCGATATAAAAGAGATTGCAAAAATTGCTCATGAGTTTGGTGCAATTGTTGTTTGTGATGGTGCGCAATCGGTTCCTCATATGCCGACTGATGTCAAAGATCTCGATGTTGACTTTTTATCATTTTCCGGTCACAAAATGGTTGGTCCGACCGGCATTGGAATTCTTTATGGAAAATATGAATTGCTTGAAAAAACCAGTCCGTTCATGACTGGCGGTGGCATGAATGCCAAATTTGATATGTGCGGTGATATAACATATTTGTTGCCGCCATCAAAATTTGAAGCAGGGACACAAAATCTTGAAGGGATTTATGGTTTAAAAGCCGCGGTTGACTATCTTACTAATCTTGGTATGGAAAACATTCGTTCTTATGAAGAAGAATTAAGGGCGTACGCTATTGAAAAGTTGAAGAAGAATGACAAAGTAATTTTATATAACGAAAAAGCAGAATCCGGAATTATAACTTTTAACATCAAAGGTGTTTTTGCCCAAGATGAAGCTACCTATTTAAATTCGCAAGGAATTGCCTGCCGTTCGGGTCAACATTGTGCGAAGGTTTTACTAGACTACCTCGGTGAAGTTGCGACCGTTCGCGCTTCGCTTTATTTTTATAACACAAAAGAAGATGTTGATGCCTTTGTTTTGGCATTAGAGAAAGGAGGCGATTTCCTTGATGCCTATTTCGCTTGATCCGCAAATGATGCGGGCCATTATTATGGACCATTACGAAAACCCTCGTAATAAACGAACTCCAACTAACAAGCATTATCAGATGATGCACATTGATTCGCCCAATTGTATCGATGATATAAATGTTTTTCTTTTGGAAGAAAATGGAATCATTGTCGATTGTGCTTTTGACGGTATTGCTTGTACGATTTCGACGGCTTCGACCGATATTATGACTGAACTTGTTATTGGCAAGAATGTTAAGGATGCACGATATATCATCAATCAATACCAGAAGATGATTCATGAGCAGCCTTTTGACGCAATAGTACTTGATGAGGCCATTGTTTTTATTAATACGCACCGACAAGCCGCCCGGATTAAATGTGCAACGATTGGCTGGGATGCCCTTGAGGAATTATTAGATCACAAGCATGAAAAAGGATAAACTTCCCAAAAAAGAATACGAGTATGGTTTTAAGGACAAAGATGTCTCGATTTTAAACACGGGAAAAGGTTTAAATGAAGAAGTTGTTCGTACCATTTCTCGATTGAAAAACGAACCGGAATGGATGTTAGAGTTTCGTCTTCGCTCGTTTCGGGCCTTTTTAAAACTCCCCATGCCAAAATTCGGACCTGATTTGTCCTTTTTAAATTTTGATTTATATACCTATTTCACTCGCCCAAGCGCGAAAGAAGAAACGAGCTGGGATGAAGTTCCGGAAACGATTAAGAAGACGTTCCAAAAACTCGGAATACCAGAAGCTGAACAAAAGTATTTATCAGGTGTTGCCACTCAATATGAATCAGAGATGGTTTACCATAACATGCTTAAGGAAGTCGAAGAAAAAGGCGTAGTCTTTCTTTCGACTGATCAAGCCTTAAAATTGATCCCTGATTTATTTAAACAGTATTTTAATAGTGTTGTTCCTTTTGCTGATAACAAATTTTCTGCGCTTAACGGTGCGGTTTGGTCAGGTGGATCGTTTATTTATGTTCCTAAAGGCGTAAAACTCGACAAGCCTTTACAATCGTATTTCCGAATTAATAACGAACGTTCGGGTCAGTTTGAAAGAACATTGATTATCGTTGATGAAGGAGCGGATGTCCATTATGTTGAAGGATGTACCGCCCCAATATATTCACGTGAGTCGCTCCATGCCGCTGTGGTAGAAATCATTGTTTTAAAAGGTGGTAAGTGTCGTTATTCAACAGTTCAGAATTGGTCTAAAAACATTGTAAATCTTGTCACGAAACGGGCAATTTGCCGTGAAAACGCACAAATGGAATGGATTGATGGCAACATCGGAAGCCAAGTTAATATGAAATATCCGGCAGTAATTTTGGCCGGAGAAGGTTCTAAAGGAACATGCATTTCGATTGCCGTTTCCGATCATGGTCAATATCAAGATGCCGGTGCACGGATGATTCATTTAGCGAAGAACACAAGTTCGACAATTATTTCCAAATCAATTGTTCGAAATGGCGGAGTTGCCAATTATCGTGGCACTGTTCGCCACGAAAAGAATGCTCATAATTCGCGGAGTCACGTCGAATGTGACACCTTGATTCTTGATGATATTTCCAAAAGCGATACGATTCCGACTAATCAAGTTAATAACGAACAATCGTATATCGAACACGAAGCAACTGTTAGTAAGATTAATGAAGAACAACTCTTTTATTTAATGTCGCGAGGTATGACAAAAAAAGACGCGACACAAATGATTATTATGGGCTTTATCGAACCATTCTCACGCGAACTTCCTATGGAATACGCGGTTGAACTTAATCAATTGATTAAGATGGATATGGAAGGAAGTGTTGGTTAGTGAATTTTGACGTTATTGTCGTCGGTGGCGGTCACGCCGGCGTTGAAGCCGCTCATGCTGCAGCCGTAATGGGTTGTAAAACTTTATTGTGCACGCTTAATTTTAAAGCTATCTCACGCATGTCGTGTAATCCATCGATCGGCGGTTCCGCCAAAGGTATTGTTGTTCGTGAAATCGATGCCTTAGGTGGCATTATGGGTCTTGCCGCCGATTATAAGTATTTACAAATGAAAATGCTCAATACTGGTAAAGGTCCGGGTGTTCAATGTTTAAGAACACAAAGTGACCGGAATATTTATCCTGGCCGCATTCAAGAGATCCTTTTGCAAACTTCAAATCTTGAAATTCATGAAGGGATGGTTACTTCACTCCTTTATGATGATGAAAAAGTATTTGGAGTGGTGATGAGTGATGGTGCCCATATTAAATCAAAGGCCGTTGTTATTACGACTGGAACGTATATGGAAGCTCAAATTCTTCGTGGTTTAGAGAAGATATCGAGTGGTCCTGATGGAGAAAAAGCATCGGTGGGATTATCTAAAAGCCTTGAAGATATGGGTTTAGAAATATATCGTCTTAAGACAGGAACTCCGCCCCGTATTCGCACTTCGTCAATCGACTTTTCAAAAGCAAGTGTCCAGTACGGCACAAATGGTAAGTTAGCCTTCTCATACACGACAGATGAATATGTTCCTTTTGATCAGCAAATGATATGCCATTTAATTTACACTTCGCCGGAAACACATCAGATTATCAAAGATAACTTGGATAGTTCCGCTCAGTTCAATGGTCAAATTAGAGGTGTTGGTCCACGTTATTGTCCTTCAATCGAAGGAAAAATCACGACTTTTTTTGATAAGCCACGTCACCAATTATTTTTAGAACCCGAGACAAAAGAAGGCGATTCGATTTATATACAAGGTTTCGCCACTTCA
>JBAYBO010000037.1:0-10661 GCA_041669225.1 Bacilli bacterium
AAAGTGGACCGAAATCCACTTTTTTGTTTTCTGCCAGTATGCTTAGAAAAATTTAGCGCGGGCTTGATCTTTTGTTTCTTTACTTGCGGTAAAGGGAATTCGAGATGAATATCCAGCTTTGGCGGCAACGATCATCTTGGTCGGCCAAGCAAAGATGTCTTGGTTCCATTTTAAGACAGTGTCGTTATAAACTTCGCGGGCGGCTGTGATTTCTCTTTGCAAGTAGCTATTTTGCTGCATTGCATCAGCTAAAGCACGATGCGCTTTAAGATCAGGATAAGCTTCAAAGGCGACGCGGATGCTGCTCATCGCTGAGTCGAGTTGACCGGCGACTTCGTTACGGTTGCCTTCATTGGGGTTCACACCACCACGGAATTGGGCAACGGCCTTCATAACGTCTTTATCAAGATCGACTGATTTCTCAACGATGCCGACAACGTTTTGAAGAATTTGCACTCTTTGCTCTAAATAGTTATCAATTTGTGAAGCGTTGTGCTGAATCTTTTGTTGAAGTTGGCGCAAATAATTGCGGGCACTGATTTTCATAAACAGGAAAATAACTCCTGGAATGATGCCTAAAACCCATAAAACAATTTCAAACACCAAAGAGCCCACTCCCACTTTAACGGGAATTTGCTTTTCGATTACGTTAACGTCTCTTCCTTCTTGGTTGACTGGTCCAGTCATTTCGTCTAATTCGTTTGCCATTTAAGATACCTCCATCTTTATATTATATATATACTTGGCTTAATGTTATCTACTTTTTTTAACAATATATGCCAAGAACAAACCAACACGGAATAAGTCTTTTTCATCAGCGACCTGACCTGAGCGTAGCGATTCAATCGCTTTTTTAAACTTATCAGCATATGTTTCTTCCTTCTCTTCGCCAACGACATTGACACCAACATCAGTGTCTTGTGACACGGCTATATATTCAACCCAGTTAACTGGAACCATGTGCATCCGGCCGTCTCCGCCCATCACTGGAATATAATCGGTGCGATTAATTGTCTGATAGCCATATGCCGTCACCCGAATTGTGTCACAGAAGTTTCCACTTTTAACGAGCGATGTTTTCAAAATATTGCGTGTCCCACATAGTTTATGGGCAAATTCGGACTCATTCATGGCGTTGACAACCCGTTCGTGTTCATAGAAACTGACATAGCTGTCATAGAGATCTTTATAAATATATTCGTGGGGCTTATGCTGCTGATAAAGAGGAATAGCAAGGACAGGCGCGAAAGTAAAAAATATTTTTTTAAAATATTCATTGTGATATTCAAGGAAGAATTTTCGCACAACATCATAGTCATAGCCATGGAACATGCTTGGCGTGGCATCAAGAACAGCGCCATGCAGATGCTCGGGATAGATAATGTTAATCATCTTATGTTTGACAAAGTCAAAATCATCTCCGTATGCCACTTCTTTATCTTTCATCAACTGCAAAAGTTGCTTCTGAGCCAGCGGAGTAAAAAGAAGACGGAACTGAACTTCGTTATTGCGGTTTTGCGCTCCGAATAAAACTTCGAACTCAGAATTGCCCATCACCGTATAATCGCCACCCTTTTTGACGCTTTTTTCCGACATCTTATTTAGTCTTTTAACTTCTTTATTAACCTTCTTCTCAATTTGCTTATCGTTTAACCTTTCGGCATCAGAATCTTGGCGCGAAAAAATTAAATCGGGAGCAGCTTCGTTTCCGTAAACCAAATATGGCTCTTCACGATAGTAAGGACATGGTTTGGTCAAGCTTGCTCGCAAGGTTTGCGTGTGATGGTTAGTCACTAAACGGCCATTAACATAAGTGGTCGTCGTATAATGAATAACAAGTTCTCCATGATAGGTTTTTGTTCCTAGATTATGAACGAGATCTTTGGCAATGAAAAACGGATTGCCGATAATGTCGCCAGATTGAACGTATAGCGACGAGCGGTTCACGTCATGAGACTCGGCAAGTCCAAACTTGCTAACTAAATAATCAAGACGTTTGCTATCAAACATCTTATCAAGATTAATAATCGGGACGGTTTTACGGAAAAGAGAGACAGCCATTCCATAAGTAAATAACTCATTAAGTGGGGCCATCTGTGCCCATGCTTCCTTCATTAAATCTTCGATTATTTTATCGATTTTAGCCTTTAATCCTCGCAATTCCTTTATTTTTTTGTTTATAATCACAAAAATCAAAACAAGAAATAAAATTGGCAAAGCGAATCCAAAGACAATCATCAAAATCGGAGCGAGTAAGCTTTGAACACCTTGTACCAGCATCACAATGCCGACAATCGCGGCGATTAAACCGGCGACACTCAGGAAGATAAGAAAGCCACGCAAAAAACTTTGCTTGTTAATTTTCTTAACAATGTCGTTTCTCTCACCTTCGGCTTTTTTGATTTTTCGATTTGTTTCACGATTAGTCTCGATATCAATCTGTGATTTCTCAACTAGATTATCAAAATACTCAGTTGCGTTCTTACTGAATAAATCCTTGTAAATGTTTTTATAGGCTAACAATGGCTCAAAAATATTTTCGCCATCGAAACCAGCAAATTCAGTTGTATTTTCCATATTCGTGCCCCTTAATATAAAAGATTAGTTAGCCTTATAGGCTCATATTCGTTTTTATTGTAGCACAGGATAATAAAGATATGTCCCATTTTTAATTAAGGTTTAAAAAGAAAAAATATTCTTTATTAAGATAGTGGCACCGTATAAAAAAGAATAATGAAAACAATGCCGATAAAGAAATAAGTACATGAAATAATGACCATTGCTACAGGAGCGGGTTTTCTTTTTGTTCGCATAACGGCTTTATATTCTTGATATGATTGTTTCATACTTTTTTTATAATTTGCATCGAAAGAAGCTCTAAACACACGTTTAAGACCATAAGTTATAATGTCAAAATATCCCTCTTTGGATATGTAAAGCATCAAGGCGGCCAATAAACCAAACATGCCAGCAAGAGAAAAGGCATCACCGAGAAGTCCGAAAGGATTATTGGCGCTTGGACGAGTCCCTGCGAAAAATACCCACACACCGATAATAATCGCGATTACAAGTAAAGAAACGCTATAGATGATGTAAGGAAAATACTTTGGTTTCTCTTCTTTCATTTTTTAATCTTTTAACTCTTGCTTATATTTTTCTAATTCAGCGTCATTAGCGTAAATAAAGTGACCCGGCCTGATTTCATGCATTGCCGGTTTGCTAGAGCGATAATCATGAGCTTGCGAAGGATCATAATGAATTCTTTTCCGTGTTTTTTCATAAATGGGATCTGGTCGCGGAATCGCCGATAAAAGCGATTTCGTGTATGGGTGAAGGGGGTGAGTAAAGAGTTCATCGCTTGTTGTGAGTTCGACAATCTTTCCATAATACATAACGGCGATGCGGTCGCAGAAATATTTAACAACCGATAAATCATGGGCAATAAAAAGAATTGTTAATTCAAGTTGGTCTTTTAAATCATTGAGAATATTAATAACTTGTGCCTGAATCGAAACATCTAGAGCTGAAATTGGTTCATCAGCAATAATTAGTTCTGGTTCCATGATGATGGCGCGGGCAATACCAATTCTTTGTCGTTGACCACCGCTGAATTCATGCGGATAACGCGTTGAGTGTTCTGGGAGAAGACCAACTAAATCAAGAACCTGATTTACTTTTCTATTTATTAGGTCGTTATCCTTAATGCCGCGGATTCTTAAACCTTCAGCAATAATTTCCTTTACTGTCATGCGAGGATTAAGCGAGGCAATTGGATCTTGAAATATCATTTGCATTCTTGACATGATGCGATCTTTTCTAGCTAATTTAACTTGTTCACGAACTTCGGCTTTTAATTTCTTGTATTCTTCTTTTTCATCATCTGAAAGCTCGCGGTTTTCATACTTGGCGAGTTCAGGTTTCCATTTGTCGAGTGCAATTTTAGCCTGCGTCTGACCAAATACGCGATCGACATACTTCTGATCATATTTCGCTTTGCGAATAATCTCTCGTTGGTCGCTGATTATTTGCGCAGTTTCTTCATCAATTTTTTTTATTTTATCAACAGATTCCTTTTTGATTTCAGCCGTAACTTTTTGAAGTTGTTCTATTTCATTACGATTAAATTCTTCGTTGGCTTTTTCTAATGCTTCTTTTTCTTCTGCTTTAATGGTTTTAATGGCTTCGCGAGCTCGAATCAAGGCGTATTTAATTTCTTTTTCATTCCATCTTATACCAGCGGCAATTCGCGAACCTTTAAAGTAAATATTACCGGAAGTAATCCTGTAAAGTTTAATAATCGAACGACCAGTCGTGGTTTTGCCACAGCCAGATTCACCGACCAGTCCAAAAACCTCACCTTTGTATATCTCAAAAGAGATATCATGAACGGCTTTGTTATATTTCATCGGCCCTTTGCCAGGAAATTTGAAATATTGTTTAAGATGCGAAACCCTGAGGATAGGTTCACGATTTTCATTATCAGTCATTATTCGATCCTCCGTTTTTCTTTACATTTTTCTTATATTCGCGCAAATCTTCCATCCGCTGTAAAACAACTTTAGGAGGCACGGCCTTTGGGGCATCAGGATGCAGAAGCCATGTCGCAGCATAATGATTTTCACTGACTTGGAAGAAAGGCGGTTCTTGTTCGTAATCAAGCTTCAGCGCGTATTTATTTCGTGGGGCAAAAGCGTCGCCTTTGGGTGGAATAATCATATTAGGTGGAGTGCCAGGAATCGCCTCGAGACGCTCTCTTTTACTCAAATCAGGCATCGAGGATAGAAGTGCCCAGGTATATGGATGTTTAGAGTTATAAAATACTTCATTGACCCCTCCAAATTCGACAATCTTACCAGCATACATAACGGCGATATCATCGGCCATATTTGCAACGACACCAAGGTTATGAGTGATAAAAATGATTGAAAGGTTGCGTTCCTTCTTAATTTTATTAATTAAGTCAAGTATTTGCGCTTGAATAGTGACATCAAGAGCCGTTGTTGGTTCATCACATATCAAAATATCGGGATTTGCCAATAAGGCAATAGCGATGACAATTCTTTGTCTCATACCGCCAGATAATTCAAAGGGGTATTGACGGAAACGACGATCGGCGTTAGGAATACCAACTTCCTCAAGAATCTCAATCGCTTTCTTTTTGGCGTCGCTACTTGGTAGACGGAACCAGCTATCATTTTGTTTTTGATTAAGAAAATCAAGAACATCATTACTATTTTTCGTAGCATCCAAAGTTCCGCGAGTGTCTAAGATGCTATTTAAATTTCCAATAAATTCTTGGAACAGTGCACGAATTTGATTGAAAATATCACTAGGTAATAAAACAATTTCACTGCCAAATGAGCGAATCTTCAATTCGAGTTTTGATGTATCAACGCCTTTGAATTTCTTCTCGTCAATTTTAGCCTGAAGTTTTTCACCCTTGATAATGTTTGATTCGGCAATTGCTAATTTTTTTAATGACGCGCGAAGAGCGGCTTGAAAAGTAAAGGCTAAATCATCTTTTTCTTCAGAGAGTGGATCGTCCGTGTCGGTTTTGATATTGGAGAGAGTAGCGATGTAGTCTTTAAAAACATCACGGTTGAATGTTTCAAATCCCTGAAGATATTTGTCCTGAGCGAGAGTAAGCTCGTCGGCGATACGTCTAATGGATCGTAAATAATCGTTTTCCGTTTTGCTAACAACTTTTGGCAAGAAACTTAACAAGTACTGACGATCCTCTTCGCTTAAAAGGTTCATATCCTTATCAATAATTTTGAAAATTTGATCGATCCGCTTTGTGTCGATTCCTTCAATTTTTAATAAGGCGTTGTGAAGATATCTAGAAATCGTTTTGAAAACATAGGCCGCGTTCTTGCGAACTGACTTATTCTTTAGAATAAGCGCCTCAGTCATTTGTTTTCCGACACGCATGATAGGGTTAAGAGAGGACATCGGGTCTTGGAAAATCATTGAGATGCGGCTGCCACGAATGTTGGTAAATTGGCGATCAGTAAGTTTTACTAAATCGTGACCATCAAATAAAATGTGACCGTCTTCGACGATTTTATTGCCTGCCAAAAGGCCCATGATGGCTTTGGAAGTAACTGATTTTCCTGAACCGGATTCGCCAACAATGGCCAATGTCCGTCCTTTATAAAGGTTAAAACTAACACCACGCACGGCTTTAACTGTGCCATTATTAGTTTTGAAGGATATTCTTAAATCCTTACATTCAAGAATTTTTTCTTGAGCATTAATCATTTTGTTTTCCATGGTTATTCTTCAACTCCTCTCAAAGAAGGATTGAAAGCATCGCGCAGTCCATTACCGAAGACGTTAAATGAAATCATTAATAACGAGATAAAAATAGCCGGGAAGAAGATGACATGCGGAGCGTATTGTAAGGAGGTTTGGCCAGCATTAAGCATTGCGCCAATTGAAGTTATGTCTGAAGCGGTAAGATCAACGATTCCTAAATACGAGAGTATGGATTCCGAGAAAATTACAGAAGGAACCATTAAGATTGAACCGGTGATAATTGTACCGATTGCGTTAGGCAAAATGTGTCGGAAAATAATTCGACCATCTGATGCTCCAAGTGTTCTGGCTGCCAGGACATACTCTTGCCGTTTAAATCGATAAAATTGCATTCGCACTCGGGCAGCGGTACTTATCCACCCCGTCAAAACAAAAGCAAATAGCAAGGCCGGTATCGGTCCTATCTTGCCGGCAAAGTGAATTTGAAACAATGTTAACAAGATAATACTTGGTATTTCGATAAGAATATCGGCAATTCGTTCCATAATCAAATCAGCAGTTCCACCATAATATCCTTCAATCGCGCCATAAATGACACCAATTAAGATATTAATTAACGCAACTGAAAAACCTAAAGCAATTGATAGTCTGGCGCCGGAACCAAGTCGGGCAAAAATATCGCGCCCAAAGGAATCACTGCCAAACAAATAAAGCGGTTCTTTGCCATATTGAAAAACATAATACTGATCATAGTCTACCCGAAGTCGATAAACACTAGTTGATGTGACTTCCTCATAAATATACTCGCCCGTTATATCGTCGACTTTATAGATAGGAATAATATTCCCTTCATTATCAAAAATCGGAGTCATATCAGGTAGAAGTTGGTAATAATAGTTCGCCTCTTTATGCATTAATAATAATCGCGCGTTAGTCGTATAAGACGTGTCGAGCATCGGATAACGAAGTTGTATTCCGTTGTCATTTTCATATTGAACGAGTTTTTGATAGGCACTAGCCTCGAGAGTCACATACAAAAAACCGCGTTTATACGTATCAAATCTATATTTATAGTATTTCATCAGTGTCGGGTTAGACTGTTCATATTCTTCAAAAACTTCAACAACCGCGCCGTGAGAATTATCATAAACATATTCTTTAAAACTAGCATCCTTGACCTTTGTTCCGTCCCAGAAGCCAGTTCCTTCAAACATTTTATTTTTAGGCAGAAGATATTGATACTGAGTATACTGCTCATTAACCCCATATGAAGAAATAACCGGGGCAAAAACTGCAAAGGCAATTAAAAGCAAAAGAATAACACCGGCGACGACAGAGCCTTTATTTTTTGTAAAACGCATGATTGCATCTTTAAAATAGCCAATCGGTTTAGTTTCGAATTTTTGATCAAAGCGTATATTTTCTTGGGAGGCAAATTCGAATTTTTCTTTAGGAATACTATTATATTCATTTTTCATTCTGCTTTACCTCCTCCTATACGAATTCGTGGATCAACAATACCATAAGATAAGTCAACCATTAAAGCGGCGACTAGCCCAATCACAACGTAAAACATCGACACAAACATAAAGACGTCGTAATCAAGCTTTTGAATTGATGTTAGGTATAATTTGCCAACGCCAGGAACGGCGAAGATATTTTCAATAATAAGAGAGCCGCCAAGAATACTTATAAATTCTCCAACAATCATCGGGAAAATCGGAACCATTGAATTACGTAAAGCATGATTAATAGTCGCTTGCGTACGAGTTAAACCTTTAGCCCGAGCAAGAAGCATAAAATCTGAAGTTAATACTTCAGTGAGTTCCGCGCGAGTATAACGAGTAAAGCCCGCTATCGAGCCCACTGCTAATGAAAAAACAGGCAAAATTATTGATTTAATGGTATCCCATGAAAACCAACCAGATTCATCGGTAGCCGTCATAATCGCTGGTAACCATCCTAGTTTTGAATAAAAAATGTACTGTAATAGAAAGGCCGTAACAAAACTTGGGACCGAGATGGCGAGCATAACGCCAACCGAAATGATTTGATCTTCGATTTTATTTTTTCGAAGAGCGGCAAATATGCCAAGTCCAAGGCCAATAGGAATGCTTACTAATATCGCAAATAAATTGACATACATCGTTGAAGGCAAACGATCAAATAGAACTTTTGATACCGGGGTCAACCATGATATTTGCATTGAAACACCCCAGTCAAATTTAGTAATTATATTCCAAAGAAATATACCATATTGAACTAATATTGGTTCGTTATAGCCATAAGCTTCACGTAGGATTAGAGCATAATCATTATCAGCTCCAGGTGCGCCTGCGACATGAAAAGGCAGAAGCCTGATAAGAATAAACAAAAACGTCATGATCACAAAGAGCGATAATACCATGAGATAAAGACGTTTTATGATGTATTTGCCCATATCGAATCGTCCTTTCTTTAGAAAAGTACATAAAGTATATAATCTAATAATATTTTATTAAAGCAAAATAGTTAAGAAAACCATATTTAATAAAAATAGATGGGCATTTAATCGCTAGACTAAATGCCCATTTGTTAGAAATCGAATTTAGTAGTGCTTATTTGGTGTAGTCAAGAGTATTATTCTTGAGGTAGTTATCCCATTCGGCATCATCGTAATTAAAGGTCATGAAGCGAATGCCACCATAAGCGACGAGGTTGACATAGTCATTAGTTCCAAATTGAATCTTATATGAATATAAAGAAGCATTTGAATATGCATAGATGGAAGCAAATACCCATTTTTGAACGAGGGCAAGCTCCATTGCCGATAAAATATCTAAACGAGTTTCAAGATCGGCTTTGCTGGCAGAGTAATCGCCATTGCCATCATTAAGTTCATAGTTCCAATCAAACCAAGTGTTAGTTACGTCAGTGCCACCAACGTTAATTGTTAATTGCTCGTTTTCAGTATCGAAACCATATTCATATTTGAGTTCAGGATCAGTGTAAACTTGCATGATTCCAAATGGATCCATCGTTTGACCGCCCCAGGTTGAAAAGCACATATCGGCTCCGCCAGAAATCATACGGTCTGAATAGTCTTCGTCGACTTGTTTTTCAACCGAAATCTTACCTTCTAAAGGAGTTCCAACTGCCAATGCTTTTAATGCAGTGTCAAAGAAGCTTGCATAGTTGGTATAAATTGCATCAGCGCCATAAACCCAGAAGGTTAACTTGACTTCGTCCCCTGAAACCAAATGGCCTGCTTTAGAACTGGCTATTTCTTCATTATAGGCTTCGATCAATAATGCCCGAGCTTTAGCAATATCATAGCCATTTTCATTGTCGCCAAAGACTTCATCAACTACACTTTGTCCTTGTTCGGTGTTACGGTATGCTACGCCAGTTTCGGGATCGGCGACGTAAAGTTCGTTAATCGGTACAACGTAAGGAATTGAACCGGAAGTTAACGATTGCGTGAAATCTTCACGATCGAGAGCCCATGAGAAGGCTTCGCGGAATTTGATGTTTGTTAAAATTGTTTTGTTTATACCAGCTTCTTGTCTACTCGCTAGAGAATTCCAATCGGTTGAGAAAGTGATTTTGCGAGTATAGGATTCAGGTGTAAACAGTAGATTCGAAGAGTTTTTGTACTTGTTCATGTCCGAGGCTTGTAAACCGATGTCATCGATTTCGCCTTTTTCAAACATTTGTAAAGCAGTAGCGTGCTCCGGCACGATTGTAATACGGATAATATCCGTTTGGAATTGACCATTATGATTTCCGTCAGAATAGCCATACCAGTTATCGTTCTTTTCAAGAACAATTAACTTGTCGAGCTGATATTGAGAGAGTTTGTATGGTCCAAACGCCATGTAATTATTAAGGGCAGTACCATAGTTTGTCTTTGTTAAACCACTGACTTCTGATTTTCCGGCTTCGTAAAGGGATTCCTTGACTAACCAGTTACTTGAAAGGTTGTATTTCAAGTAGAATTCAGTAATTGGGGCAGCTAGATAAAGCGTGATTTGGTAGTCACCGCTTTTAACGAGACCAACAGCTCTTTCGGCACCATCAAAATCAAATGCCGGAAATTCACTTAATTTAAAGTAAATATAGTCAGCGTAATCTTCATAACTGACACTATAACCCACTTCAAGGTATTCGGTAATGATTTCTTCAATCGCGGCAGCGTTAGCTGAAGTAACTTCAATCATTAATGGATTATCAATTGTTCCATAATCGCCAGAGGCAAATGCAGCGGCGCCGATTGGGAAATATTCAGCGTAATCGGTGTAATCTTCCACCATCGTATATCCGGTCATTCCGTCAAAGGCGGTAGTTTGGAACATCGAGAAATACGTTTTTCCGTCAATCGATTCACCATCATCCGACAAATTAAGATAAACTTGTTGACCGCC